>JALYYM010000283.1 GCA_030946565.1 Bacteroidota bacterium
ACCATCGCTTCGCGTAATGCTTCTCTGAATGCAATTTCTCTCATTGATTATATAATTTGTCCAAAGGTCGTGAAGGTCTCCGGCTGAGACTCCTTTGGAGAGGTGCAAAAATATTGGTTACAAGGCAAATGAGCAAAACTCATTGGACTTAATTAATATATATGAAAGGATAATCAATAATTAAAATTTTCAATAGGCAGCAGATCAACAGCACGCCGAAAATGCGATAGCTTTAAAGACAAGCAATCCCATAAGAATCGGAGCAGGTTTGCATTAATGAAAATTTAATCATGTGCTGCAGAAGCTATACTTTGGAGCTGCACAAGTTTTTCTCTTGCTTTTTTTTGTATAGCTGCATTATTAGAACGGGCAAAATTATTTAATGAATTTAAGGCCTCTTGTAACAGGTCTTTTCTTTGTTTCGAGTTTGATATTATTTGCTTTGGGTCTGCACGTGTAAGATTGCAATCAACCTGCGCAAAAGCCAATTGAGTATTTAAATCCTCAATTTTATTAAGCATATTGGCATTGTTAGAATTGTTTGTATTGTTTGTATTGTTTGTATTATTGTCACCCGCTGCTGTTTTTTGGCCGTCGGTTTTATTATTTAATTCAAGCTCATTTATCTGAGCGGTGAGGCGATTATTGTCTTTTGAAATAGTATTATTTTGTGAAGTAAGATTCGTAAGCGCTTGTTTTGCTTTAGCCAAATCAGCCTGTAAGGATTGAACCTGTTGTGCAGTGGCTAAAGCTTCTGTAGAATTATTAGAAGCATCACTTTTCACATTTTTTAGGCCATTTTCGAGTGTTAATATTTGATCGTTTTTATTACTCAGATCCATTTTTAGTTTTAATACTTCTCTTTGATCTGTTCCCATATTGCTATTAAGGGCAGATACGGCTTTACGCATAAAGCCATTTGATCTGCGATTATTAAGAGCTACTCTAAAAGAATTTGTAATACTATCCAGCATTATCTTGTTTGCAGCATTGGTAAAAGTATTTCTTTGATTTTCTACACTTCCAATTACATCACCAAAGGATTCATCGGCTGTACTTATGAGGTCATTCAAGCTATCCATAGATTCTTTACTTGCGGCGTTAGCAAACTGCGAAGCGTACTTTGAATCAAGCTGCTGCAATTCTATCAAACCTTTGTGTAGTAGTTCATCCTGTTTAATTATTTGATATTCTTCCGAATTTCCACTTGGATCCGCAACAGAAATTGTTTTTTCCTGCGCATCATGCATATTCCAGAAAGTAATAAAAATTACAGAAAGCAAAACAAGCGAGACAATATATAAAATGGCAAACCTTAATTTTAGATTTCTTTTATCCGATACAATTTGAGATTTCATAATTCATTTTTATACTTAATCAAAAAAGGTTATAAGCTAAAACCTGTATGCAATTCCCGCCTGCAAACCTAAATAAGTAATTGGAAATCTTTCATAGACAGTGATAGTCGGCTCATTTGGATTAGTGTTGGCAGTAGAAACAAAACTGTCTTTAAAAATTAACTCCCTAGAACTAATTGGCAATGAACTAATCATTTCTTTGCCATCAACTAAAAAGGTCGTAAGAATACGATTTCTTACCCTGAATACTACATGAGTGAATTGCACTTCTGCAAAAGCCCGGATATTTTCACTCAGTTTAACCTGTCCGCCTAATCCACCCATGAAACCATAGGCCGGATTTTTAAGCCCCCAGTCATATTTTCTTACAGTAAAAGAAGAAGAATCTGTAACAGAGCCCAGAGAATTTGTTTTGTAATCTCCATTTTGCGTTTCTTTTTGAATGCTATTAGGCCTTATTACCAATACAGCCCCTATCTTATTATAGATAAAAAATTTCGGACGGGAAATCGCTTTGAAGGTAATATTGGGAGTAAATGTCAGCAACGTAGCATCATACGAGATTTTATATTTTTCGTTGTATGAATAATCAATTGTGTTATCAGCATTATATCTTGTAAAAGATGAATCTTTTACTTTACTAATTTTACTTCGAAAATAATCAACGTCCAGGCCGACATTAATAAAATCATTAACAATATAAGAAAAGCCTACTCCAACTCTAAAACCATCACCAAGTCCTTTTTTCTGCTCTTTGTTTTTGAAAGTTGTAGTTTGTTGCCCGTTACTCCGTTCTTCTACTTGCACCTGAGTAATATTATCGGGATAGAATTTAAATGTACTTCCTAACCCTATTGCATACCCGCTATGGACATTTATATAGAAGCGTGGCTGCCGTTCAATTTTTAATACTTTAAAAGAATCACTAATTGAATTATTTGGTGTTTGCTGTTGTGCCATGCATGGAATACAAAGGATTAGCAAAGGCAGTAAAAGATAGTGCTTTTTCATACTTAAATTTGAAAAGATAATTTAATTTTACAATAAATAAAATGAAAGGAGGAATTGATTATATTTTCCTGGAAGATATTAGATTTTGGGTGTTAGCTTAAACGTAACTAAATCACAAGCCTGATTTACGAACAATTCTCAACATTAGATTTTCAAATATATTGGTTTTAATTTAATTTATGCAACAGCTACAAGACCATTATTTACTAAAATTATAATTTCGTGAGGAATTTGTGTAAATAAAGTAATGTAAAATTTATATACTTGCAATCCGCGATAAGATATTTGTCGTTTATTTTGCGGATAAAATAGTTGACTATATAGGAAGTTGATAAACATATAACACTTATATATTTCTGTATCACTTCTTATTCATTATCTATTTTAATAATTAAGGTACAATATCAAAAAGGCCATATTTCCTAAAATATTAGTTTATGAAGAATATAGCTGTGGCGATATTGTGTACTTTCTTAACATTTTTTTCTTATGGCCAGTCACAAAGGTCCATGATGACAGAAGTGTCAGTGCCTTATTTAGAAAAACTTATACAAACTGCAAAGCAAAATTATCCCAGGCATAAAATTTTTTCCAAACAAATAGAAATAGCTCAAGCCAATGTGAGTAAAATACAGCTCTCCTGGTTCGACGGCCTTGGTATTTATTACCTATATCTTCCCCCCAATAGTGTAGGCGGAACAGTTAATCCTACTACAAACCGGAGTGGCTTTCAACTTGGGTTTTCGTTAAATTTCGGATCGCTCTTAGAAAAACCAGCCCAGATAAAAGCGGCAAAAGGCGATAAACAGGTAGCCATCTTAGAAAAAGATGAGTATGATCTAAACATTGAGAGAGATGTGAAAGAGCGCTATTATAAATATATTCAACAGGTTACTTTGCTCAGGCAACGTACCCAACTTGCCCTGGATGCACAAACTTTAATGACAACCGTGCGCAATAAATTTGAAAGGGGGGAGGAAACTTTTGAAAATTTTAATAACGTGCAAACTTCCCTCAACCAGCAAATCCAGGATAAAATATCAACCGAAGCTGAAATGCTGATCGCGAAAGCGCAACTAGAGGAGCTTCTAAATGAAAAGTTAGAAAATATAAAATTGGATGATACTAAATAATAAAGAGTAAAATATGGAGCTTGAGAATTTTTTAAAGGTTTTATTGCGTTACAAGAAAACGCTTATTTTCATTCCATTGATTACTGGTATTGTGACTTTTTTTCTTGTACGTAATCTACCTAAAACTTACAAATCAACATCACGTATTGCTACGGGACTTGTTGAGCGCTCTGATGAATTTATCAATAAAAATATTCTTATTGATAGTAAGATAAGCCAGGAGTTCAGTAACATCATACAAATGATGCTTTTGAAAAAAGTAGTAAACCAGGTTTCTTATCAATTGATGGTGCATGACCTTACACCTAATGTGCCTCTTTATCGTAAACAAAGTTCTTTGGTTGAAAACCTTACCGATGAACAAAGAAAGCATGCCATTAACGTATTTAAAAGCAAGTATAAAAATATGGAAGAGCTTTATCTTTTTGATAAAGATCAAAACGAATTGAATAAGTTGTTAGTATCAAAAAAATACGATTATGAATCGCTGACTGAAAAAATGAACATTTACCGCCTGCAGACAAGCGATTATATTTATCTTGATTTTGAGTCGGAAAATCCTATGCTTTCTGCTTTTGTACTCAACACATTAAGTAAAGAATTTATAAATTATTATACTTCTATCGTCAATCAAAGAAAGGAAAAAACAGTTATTTATCTCGATAGTTTATTGAAAGCAAGAGAAGCCTCATTAAATGCAAAAATTACTGCCCTAAAAAACTATAAAATAAAAAATAACATATTAGACGTAAATAACCAGGCGAATGTGTTGATGGGGCAAATTGCAGACTTTCAGTCTAAAAAGCAGGAAGCTTTGAAAAATATCACAGCTTATTCCAGTGTATTGCAAAACCTCAACACCAATCTGCAACCCAATGAAAAAAATTCATTAGAAGGGAGCCTCACGCAATCCAACCAAAATATCTTACAAACCCGCAACAGGCTAAATGCGTTGAACGATGAGTATATAAAAAATAATTTTGATCAAAAATATAAATCAAGAATAGATTCATTGCAAAATGCTCTGGCATCATCTATTAATGAGGCCAGCAATAAAGTTTCTTATAATACTTCTACCGCAAAACAAGATCTTATAAAGGAAAAGATGAATACTGAGATCAGTCTTGAAATGGCTAAAAACAGTGTTGCCTCTTTAGATAATATGTTGAATTCGCTCACCGGCAAATTAAATGTGCTGGCGCCTAACCAGGCCAATATTCAGGACTACCAAGCCAGCATAGAAACGGAAGGAAAAGAATACCAGGATTTAGTGAATAAATTCAATCAAACAAAACTTGAATCAAGCTTCCCTATTCAGTTGAGACAAGTAGAGATGGCCATGCCTGAGATAGCTGAGCCTTCAAAAAAAATATTATTAGTTTTTTTAGCAGCAATAGTAAGTTTTTTATTTACCGTGGCTATCTTTTTTGTCACATATTATATTGATCACACAGTGAACGATTCTCAGGAACTCGCTGATAGTACTCAACAAACAGTACTTGGTAAAATAAGTTTAGTTAACGGGGCAATAATTAATCCTGAAGAATTGTGGGGCAAGGGAAATGACACGCCAATTTTAAAACAGTTCAAAGGGCAACTACGTTCTGTTAGGTTCGAAATAGACAATGATCTTGCAGATTCAAAGATTATCGCCTTTACAAGCCTGGAGCCCGCAGAAGGAAAATCCTTTCTCACTTTTAATCTTGCCTTCGCTTATAAATCCATAAATAAAAAAGTTTTACTGATTGATGGGAATTTTGATAAACCTGATATTAGTGAAATTTTTTCTCCTGATCTGTTTTTGGAAGATTTTCTGCCTTCTAAGCAAGACATAAATACGCTCCCCGAATTAAATAAAAATTTTGTAGTGATCGGTAACAGAGGTGAAGACATATCTCTTCTTGAAATAAGTAATCATGCGGCTATTCAAGTAAAAATGGAAGTGTTAAGTAACAAATTTGATATTGTCCTTATAGAAATACCGTCACTTGATTCATTTAATAAAGCCCGGGAATGGGTATCATTTTGCGATAAAATAATTGCAGTATTCTGTGTGGGCCAAAGTTTAGACAAAGAAAAGAAAAAACAAATTTTATACCTGGGCAGTTTAAAGTCAAAGTTAGCTGGCTGGGTGGTAAATAAGGTAGTAAATACAAAAGAAAAATCTAAACCAGCAAAAAAAGAATATGCATGAAGCCCTAATCTTCGTATGGATACTCCTACAAGCGCTAATTGGGTACAATCTCATTATGCCTTTAATTTTATATGGAATTTATTTTATTAGAAAAAAGAAAATACAACTCCACATACCTCTTCCGGAGGCAGATTATGCTATTATAATTACTGCTTACCAGCAAACATCTTTTTTAACAGAGGCAGTTAATTCTATTTTACGGTTGAACTATAGTAATTATCTTATTTATATAGTAGCAGATAATTGCGATATTTCTGATTTGCATTTTCGGAATGATAAAGTTTTACTTTTGCGTCCCTCACAAACATTAGGAAGTAATACCAGATCGCATTTCTATGCAATAAATCATTTTAAAAGGCAACATGACCGTTTAACAATTATTGACAGTGATAACGTGGTAGATCCCGAATATTTGAATGAACTTAATAAGCTGTTTAATTCCGGTTATGATGCTGTTCAAGGTTTAAGATCTCCTAAAAATTTAAATACAACTTATGCATGCCTGGATGCTGCAAGAGATATATACTATCAATTTTATGATGGTAAGATACTCTTCCGTGCAGGTTCCTCCGCCACACTTGCCGGCTCTGGTATGGCTTTCACAACAGAATTGTATCGTAAAAGCCTGGAGCACCTGGACGTAACTGGTGCAGGTTTTGATAAAGTGCTGCAATATCAAATTGTCAAAAAGGGCATACGGATTGCCTTTGCCGAAAATGCAATTGTACATGATGAAAAAACTATTGACCCAAAACAATTGGTAAAGCAGCGGGCCAGGTGGATCAATGCCTGGTTCAGGTATTTTTATTTTGGTTTTACATTAATAAAGAGAGGGATTCTCAGCGCAAACTGGAACCAGTTTCTGTTTGGAGTTATTTGCGTGCATCCGCCCTTATTTATCTTTTTTATCTTGTCTGTTTTTTTTATGGTAATAAACTTATTCATATTTCCTGCCTTATCGCTTATTTGGCTTGTGGGAATTTTGATTTTTACTATAAGTTTGTTTATAGCTTTACATGAAGCCCAGGCTGATAAGCGCATTTATAAATCTTTATCAAATATTCCGGTATTTATTTTTTACCAGGTATTATCATTACTAAAAATAAAGAAAGCAAATGAACGCTCGGTTGCTACGGAACATTATCATAAAAAACCTGCTGAAAGCAGAGTATCTATAATAGTAAAAGATCATGAAAGTATATCCAACGGAAAAGAAAAAGAAAAGAGTGGATGAAAATTTAAGTACTGCGGAATTGGTTACAAAAAAAATCGCCCTTATTATTTCTTTTGTGACAGTATTCTTTTTTTTCTTTAAAATATTATTCTTTTAATGGATACAGCCGGGTATAATAAGAATATGTATTTTGAGAGAGAATCTTTAAAAACGCAACGCTTAAAAAAAAGCCTGATCGTTGATAAGATAAATCATCCACTGGTTCTTTTTTTTATACTATTATTTTCGATCGCAGCCGCAATAGTTATTGCTTTTTTTGGGCTAAAGGCCGGCATAATCGGTATTATTGGTATTATTGCAGCACCCGCATTGTACGTTACTATCGTTAATCCGCGCATTGGTATTATTATTTCAATTATTGTTTCTTACTTCTTAATGTTTGCCGAAAAATTTACTTCTTTTCCGGTGGGCACTATTATGGATGGCCTTCTTGCATTATTAATATTCGGCTTTTTCTTAAAACAAAAAAAAAGGCAGGATTGGAAAATTTTTAAAAATCCGGTAAGTGTAATGGTATTAATATGGATAGGCTACAATTTTATAGAAGTAGCAAATCCCGCAGCTGAATCAAGGCTTGCCTGGGTATACACCATACGTACAGTAGCTGTTGTATTGTTGATGTATTTTATTTTTTTATATCACATAAGTACAGTTCAGTTTATCAGGCTCATTTTTAAAATATGGATTGCTTTAAGTTTAGTTGCAGCTCTTTATGGATTAAAGCAGGAGTTGTTTGGTTTTTTTTCTTTTGAGCAAGCATGGCTTGATGCAAATCCTTCTGCCCGCTCTTTATATTTCATCGGTGACACATGGCGCAAGTTTTCTATATTTTCCGACCCGGTTACTTTTTCTTATAATATGGTGATAAGTGCAATTTTATGTATTTCTCTTATGACCGGTCCTTTAAAAAATTGGAAGAAATTAATATTATTTTTAATTGCTTTCACATGTATTTTCTCCATGCTTTATTCGGGTACAAGAGGTGCTTATGTATTGGTGCCGGTGGCCTTAGGCATGTTTCTGATTTTAAAGTTTAATAAAAAGATTTTATTGTTGAGCATTGTAGCAGGCAGTATCATGGGAGCACTCGTGTTTATGCCTACCTCTAATCAATCTATCAGGCGTTTCCAATCTGCTTTTTCTCCAGAATACGATGCTTCATTTAATGTAAGGACGACTAATCAAAAAATGATTCAACCATATATTATTTCGCATCCTATTGGAGGGGGCCTGGGAGCAACAGGTACGTGGGGGCAACGATTTTCTCCTGAATCTTTTCTTGCCAACTTTCCACCGGATAGCGGCTACGTACGTGTTGCAGTTGAAATAGGTTGGGTAGGATTATTAATATTTTGTATTTTAATATTTGTTATACTAAAAGTGGGTATTACCAATTATTATAAAATAAAAAATAAAGAACTTAAAAGTTATAGCCTTGCAATGGTTTTAATTGTTTTTGCCTTGCACATCGGAAATTATCCGCAGGAAGCATTAGTTCAATACCCGACAAATATTCTTTTTTCCCTTGTACTTGCATTAATGAATGTTATTTTTTCAATGGATAAAAATTTAAGTAAAACGCCGCTTACTAATGAAATCAATTGAGGGAAGAGATATTATCGTAGTTGGCCAGCAACCATGGGACGTTTCGATTGGAAGCAATTGTAAAAACATTGCCCTCGAATTCTGTAAAAAAAACAGGGTACTTTATGTAAATTCCCCACTTGACAGAATTACTTCTATTAAGGATAAAAAAGATCCAAAAACACAAAAGAGGCTGAATGTAATAAAAGGCCGGGAAAATGGATTGATTCTGCTGAAGGAAAATCTCTGGAATCTTTATCCCGATTGCCTGGTAGAATCTGTGAATAGCATACCCGTAGATTTTATTTTTAATTGGATTAATAAAGCCAATGCAAAAAAATTTGTTACTTCTATACAGAAGGCTCTGACAGAATTGAATTTTAAGAATTATATTTTATTTAATGACAACGAAATTATTAAATGTTTTTACCTCACAGAGCTGTTACAACCATCTAAAAGTGTATACTATTCCCGCGATTATATATTAGCAACCGAATATTGGAAAAAACATGGCAAAAGATTAGAACCATTGGTAATTGCTAAAAATGATGTTTGTGTGGCCAATTCTACCTACTTAAGAGATTATTGTGAACAATACAATCCCAATGCTTATTATGTAGGGCAAGGATGTGAACTTGAAATTTTTAAAAAAGATTTTTTTCAGATACCGCAGGAACTCAAAAATTTAAATAAGCCAGTAATTGGTTATGTTGGCGCCTTGCTAAGCAGCAGGCTTGATATTGATATTTTATTACACATTGCACAACAAAAACCTGAATGGTTAATTGTATTAACCGGCCCGGAAGACGATGATTTTAAAAACTGCTCTTTGCATCAAATGGAGAATGTTTTATTTACAGGCCACGAACCGGCTGAAGAATTACCCGATTTTATAAATGCTTTTGATGTATGTATTAACCCGCAAATTGTAAATGAACTTACTGTAGGAAATTATCCAAGAAAAATTGATGAGTATCTGGCAATGGGAAAGCCGGTGGTAGCAACGAAAACCAAGACAATGGAAATATTTGAAGGCTATGTATATATGGCTGATAACAAAGAAGCTTATATAGCGTTTATTGAAAAAGCACTCAAAGAAGATGATGATCTTTTAAAACAGCGAAGAAAAGATTTTGCAGCATTGCATACATGGGAAAACAGTGTTGCAGAAATTTATGAAGCTATTAGTTTATCATAGGTTGCGTGGGGCATTTATTTAAATAAGTAATGACACTTTCAAATATTTCAAAAAAATTTCAGAATAAACATTTCATGTCACTCGCCGGCAATGGCAGCATGGCCCTATTGAGTGTTATTACTTATTCTGTTTTATACAGGTTGTTACCAGAAAATGATATGGGTAACTGGATTTTTTTTCAAACTGTTTTTGCTTTATTAGACGCCATTAGAACCGGATTTTTACAGACGGCATTTATTAAATTTTATTCAGGTGCAGACGAGGAGCGTAAAGCTGCCGTAGCTGGCTCTACCTGGTACATTGCTTTTATAATAACATTGATACTTGCCATACCTGATGTACCGGCCTTATTTACATTACACAATATTAACGACAGCGGAGTTTTATTTTTCCTTCAATGGTATGGTATTACACTTTTACTCACCTGCCCTTTTAATGTTAGTTTCTGGGTGTTGCAAGCGGAAGAGAGATTTGACCGCATACTGATACTTCGCATTATTAACCAGGGCTCTTTTATTATTTGTTTGGCTGGTCTTTACTTTTATAAAAATATCAACCTGCAAAGTATCATTTATTCTTTTTTAGGATGTTCGTTATTTACAAGTTTTATCCCTTTGTATTTTGGATGGTCAAGTATAAAAGTTATAAGAAAACGAACGTTAGACAGTGTAAGAGAGCTCATTCGCTTTGGCAGATATAGTGTTGGCACTTATTTATGTTCTACTGTTTTTAAATATTCTGATTCTATAATTATAAAATTTATGATTGGCCCTGCTGCATTAGCAGTTTATAATTTAGCACAGCGCTTATTGGAAATAATAGAAATTCCTATAAGGAGTTTTTTAGCAACAGCAATGCCATCAATGTCTATAGCTTTTAATAAAAAAGATAATCATACTGTAATTTATATAATGAAAAAATATACAGGCGCCTTAACCATTTTGCTGATACCTATAATTTTGAGTATGCTGTTATCTGCGGATGTTATTGTCAATATTATCGGTGGGCATAAATATATTGATACAGAAGCGGCAAACGTCTTCAGGATTTTTATGTTATCTGCCATCCTATTTCCGTTGGATCGTTTTACGGGGATCACGTTAGACATAATACATAAGCCGCAACTTAATTTTATAAAAATTATTCTATCACTAATTATAAATATAGCGACCGACATTCTTGCAATAAAAATATTCGGAAACATTTATGGTGTTGCATCCGCTTCTGTTATTACAATATTGTTTGGCGTTGGCTTCGGTTATATTACGCTAAACAAATATTTGCCTTTCAATTTAAACGGCGTTTTTACTTTGGGATACAGTGAGTCAAAAGCAATGATACATGGCTTTATAAGAAAAAAGAATCCTTCATGAGAATTGCACATTTGATATTAGCGCATAAAAATCCCGCCCAATTGAAAAGGCTCATTACGGCATTAGACCATCCTTCTTTTGACTTTTATATTCATATTGATAAAAAATCAGATGAGCAACCTTTCAGGAATATACTTCAGCAAAAAGATGTTTTCTTTATTGATAAGCGTACAAAAATTTATTGGGGCGATTGGGGCACTATCCAGGCTACGCTGAATGGCTTTCAAACTATTTTACCAAAAGGATATGATTATATAAATGTAATTTCTGCGCAGGATTTTCCAATAAAATCACCGGAATGTATTTATAAATATTTCCTTGAATACCACGGAACAGAATTTATTACCTGCGATTTTATAGAAGGAGACTGGAGCGAAGTTGCTTCCCGCATCAGCGATTATCACTTAATAAACTGGCGCATACCGGGAAAACATCGTTTAGAAAAAATAGTCACTAAGATATTACCACCAAGAGTATTTCCTTTCAATTATAAAATTGTCGGACGGGCAAACTGGTTCTCATTGACCAATGATGCTGTTCAATATATACTTCAATTTCTAAAGGCTCATCCGCAAATGATTCGCTATTTTAAATATTGCTGGGGCGCTGATGAGTTTATTTTTTCTACTATTTTATACAATTCTCATTTCCAGGAAAAAATTAAAAATAATCTTGTGTATGTGGAATTCGATAAGCAAAATATTGGCCATCCAAAAATTATAACTTCAGCGGATGTTGATAAGCTTATGGAGTCTGATAAATTATTTGCAAGAAAATTTGATATGGATGCAGATTCCGCTGTGTTTGATAAAATTGAATCGGTCGCAAAAAAAGTGAAATAGATTTTTTTATTACAGGTTATGCTTCTGAAGTATTTTCTTAAAATTATCTGCAAACGTGCCCCAATTTAATTCTTCATCAAATCTTTTGCGGCTTGATTCAATAAGCTGATGATATTTTTCTTTATCAAAAAAGATACTTTCGATTAAAGACGCATAGTCACTGCCACCGGCTTTAAAAGGTAAACTATACCCATTGATACCGTTTTTTACTACATCTGAAACGCCGCCAATGTTTGTAGTAATAGTTGGTACTCCATAGGCATTGGCTTCAGCATTCACTAATAAAGAACAGTCAGCACGCGTAGGCATAATTAAGAAATGCGCAGATGATAATAAGGCCACAAACTTTTCATAATCTTCAGGCTTGTTCTTATCTAAAAAAGGAATCACCTTCATATATGAATGAACAAAATTTGACGGAGGAGTAACACCACATACTATCAGCTTTGCCTGAATGCCCGACGCGTGTAAGCTTACTAAAGTATCAAACGCAATAGCGCCACCCTTACGTTCCCAGTCAACACCTAAAAAAACTAAGGTTAATATATTATTTTTTTCTTTTTCAAAAATAATTTTTCTGTCCGGAACAAAATCAATATTAGCTCCCATTAACATTACCTCCACTTTATTGACAGGAGCTTTATAATCATTAATGGCTGAAAGTGCCGCCCAATTAGAAGTAAAAATAATAAGTGAACTTTTTTTTAAGGCAGCATTTTCGAGCTTGTTTCCTTCCCATCTTGAAAATGAATTTAGATTTTTAAATTCTTTCTCATAGGTTTCACTATATGCTTTAAAGGTGGCATCGTTAAAATAAATTACCGGAAGCTTAGTATGCAGGAGAGCCAATTCAGAAGCGGCTGCAGGAGCAAATAAAAAATCGTAGCGCTGGCCTTTCATCTTCTTTTTTAAAACTATGGCAGCATAAGCATTTTTTAAAAAACTATATTTTGGAATCCATTCTGTTTTGAAAGTCAGCCGTGTAAGTTTTTGTATTCCCCTGAATATTTTGTCTAAGAGCCAGGGTATTTTCACTGGCCCCAAAAAGTGGACATCGCCAATATTCTTTTGTAAAGTTTGGCCGAGGTAATACGTTATTCCTGACCACGACCGTTTATCGAGAGGATCATTTATACTGTAATAAGCTATCTTCTTTCTCCGGGAACTTTTGATCATTTATTATAAGTGGGTTTCGAATACGTTTTATAAAGCGGTTTAGTTTAAAGCGCAACAGCAATTACTTTCAATCTTTTTATAAATTAAAAGCTTATAATTTTTAAAAAAATACATTGCTGCAAAAGTTAACTGATATGCTTTATTGTTTTATAACAGGCAACACTTTGTGTTTTTGTAAAGCCTTCTGTAGATTTTCAGCAAACTTATCCCAGTTCAATTCATCATCAAATCTTTTCCTGCTTGATTCAATAAGAGCATGGTATTTTTCTTTATCGGAAAAAATTTTTGTAATCAACGATGCATAGTCAGCGCCGTTGGCTTTCAATGGCAAACAATATCCATTAATGCCGTCTTTTACAGCATCTGAAACCCCGCCAACATTTGTCGTAATCACAGGTATGCCATAAGCACCAGATTCACAATTAACCACAGGAGTACAATCTGCACGGGTTGGCAAAAGCAAAAAATGTGAAGATGATAATATCTGTATAAATTTTTCAAAATCTTTAGTCTCATTCTTATTTAAAAATGGAATTACCTGCATACATGGATGTATATATTCCGGGGGCGGAATGCAGCCACAAACAATCAAACTAATATCTTTATTTGTTTTATACAATTCTTTTAAAGTATCAAAAGCTATAGAACCACCTTTTCTATCCCAATCAACGGATAAAAAAAGCAACGTCAATGTTTTATTTTTTTCTTTATTAAAAATGGTATTCTTATCCGGTACAGAATCTATATTGGCGCCCATTTGAATCACTTCGATTTTATCAGGGTGGACACCATAATCATTAATGGCAGAAAGAGCTGCCCACCGGGAAGTAAAAATAATAAGTGAACTTTTTTTCAATGCACGTTTTTCAAGATGTTCACCTTCCCATCTTGAAAATGAATTAAGATCTTTAAATTCTTTTTTATAAGTTTCACTATAAATTTTATAGGTGGCATCGCCAAAGTAAACGATAGGAATATCTGTATTTAAATATCCTAATTCTGGAGCAGCAGCGGGCGCAAGAAGAAAATCATAATGATGGCCTTTCATTTTTTTTTTTAAAATTCCTGCAGCATATATATTTTTTATTAAGCTGTATTTAGGTATCCATTCCGTTTTAAAAAAAAAGCGTGAAAGCTTTTGTATTGCTCTGAATGTTTTGTCTAATATCCACGGAATTTTTACCGGCCCTAAAAAATGAATATCCCCAATATTTCTTTTTATTGATTGGCCAAGATAGTAAGTGGCTCCCGACCAGGAACGTTTATCTAAGGGATCATTTATGCTATAATAAGCAATCCTGGTTTGGTTTTTAATTTCTGTCATTTGTATTTTAAATAAGCATAATGTTTTACTAAAAACGTTCCCATAATTTTTTCATTGTATTTAAAACTTCTTTCTCTTTCAAAGAGACGCATTACCCAAATTATCGTTTAGCATTTTTTTCCATGGCAAATGGAATTATAAATTGTGGTGTTTCAGTTGCTGTAATAAATAATTTACCATTAAGTGTTTGCCTGATTTTCAAATCCATATCATTACTTCCGGCTTTTGGCGTATATATTTTCGCATAAGCCGCG
>JALYYM010000286.1 GCA_030946565.1 Bacteroidota bacterium
TGCATGATATGGGGAAAGTACTTTGTTTATTTGGCGAACCGCAATGGGCCGTAGTAGGCGATACATTTCCCGTAGGTTGCGCATACTCAGATAAAATTGTTTACCCTGAATTTTTTAAAAACAATCCTGATTTTTCCAACCCCGAATATCAATCACAATTTGGCGTGTATGAAAAAGGTTGCGGCTTACGCAACGTTGATATGTCGTGGGGACACGACGAATATGTTTACCAAATGCTGAAAGGGCGCATACCTGAGGAAGGTTTGTATATGTTGCGCTATCATTCTTTTTATTCATGGCATCGCGAAGGCGAATATGAATACCTGCTCGATGATCATGACAGGGAAATGCTGAAATGGGTAAAATTATTTAACCCTTATGACCTTTACTCAAAAAATCCGGTACCACCAGACTGGAAAAAATTAAAGCCTTATTACGAAGAACTCGTTGAAAAATACCTGCCGCAAACATTGAAGTTTTGATTGAGATAATATCAAAGTGCTATTAATGGTAACATTCGGATAGCAAGCGAATCCATTAAACCAACGATTGTTTATGAACCATCTGCACTCCCTGGATTATGTTGTGTTCTTCATTTATTTTATTGGCGTTTCCGGTTATGGCTATTGGGTCTATCACAGGAAAATGTATCACCAAAGAAAAACCGGTGAAATGGATTCGAAAGAATTCTTTATTGCCGAAGGTTCACTTACCTGGTGGGCGATCGGCGCTTCGCTGATTGCATCAAATATTTCTGCGGAACATTTTATTGGTATGTCGGGCTCTGGTTTTGCCCTTGGGCTTGCTATTTCCAGTTACGAGTGGATGGCTGCGGCTACCTTAATTATTGTTGCCGTGTTCTTCATACCTATCTACTTGAAGAACCAGATTTTTACGATGCCGCAATTTTTGTCCAAACGATACAATGATACGGTGAGTACAGTTATGGCTATCTTTTGGTTGTTGGTGTATGTGTTTGTAAACCTTACTTCTATTATTTACCTGGGGGCGCTTGCCGTAAATTCTATCTCTGGTATCAGCTTCACCTGGTGCATGATTGGCCTCGGCCTTTTTTCTATTATAGTCACCTTAGGTGGCATGAAAGTAATCGGTTATACAGACGTGATACAGGTTCTTGTTCTTATTATGGGTGGGTTGGTGACCTGCTATCTCGCTCTTACTTTGGTGTCGGAACATTTTGGTTTTGGAAAAGATATTCTTAAAGGGCTTAGCATAATAAAAGATAAAGCGCCTTCGCACTTTCACATGATATTCGACAAGTCCAATCCTTATTATAAAGATCTTCCGGGCTTATCTGTTTTGATAGGAGGCATGTGGATCAACAACCTGAATTACTGGGGTTGCAACCAATATATTACACAACGGGCTTTGGGAGCGAGTTTGCCCACTGCCCGCAAGGGAATTCTGTTCGCAGCTTTTTTAAAACTACTGGTACCCGTGATCGTTGTTATCCCCGGCATCACCATGTATGTGATGTATCAAAACGGAATGTTCCAATCAGAAATGGCGGATGTAAGCGGCATTATCAAGCCTGATCATTCTTACCCAACGCTTATGAACTTACTTCCCAATGGATTGAAAGGACTGGCTTTTGCGGCGCTTACCGCAGCCATAGTTGCTTCTCTTGCCGGCAAGGCCAACAGTATTTCAACTATTTTTTCTTTAGATATTTATAGAAAATTTTTTGATAAAAATGCTACGGAAAAAAAGCTGGTAAAAACAGGGCGCATCACTATTGTGGTGGCGATGATATTAGCAACTTTGGTTGCGCCGGCATTAAAAAATCTTGACCAGGCTTACCAGTTTATCCAGGAATATGTGGGATTTATTTCGCCCGGTGTCTTATCCATTTTCCTCTTAGGTTTCTTTTGGAAACGGGCTACATCCACGGCGGCGCTTACATCTGCAATACTTACGATACCACTTTCAACCGTATTGAAGTTTCTGCCGGGGTGGACTAACGGGGCATTTCCTGATATTCCTTTCATGAACAGAATGGGCCTTGTCTTTATTATTCTTATGGCACTAATGATAGTGATGAGCCTTGCCGATCGCAGGAGTAAAGACAATGCACAGGTAATAGAAATAGATAAAAGCATGTTTAAATGTTCTCCTGCCTTCATTATTGGCTCAACAGTAATTGTAGGCATACTTGCAGCACTATATACTATCTTTTATTAGCGCGGATAAATAGA
>JALYYM010000205.1 GCA_030946565.1 Bacteroidota bacterium
CATGGTGACTATGCCCACTATCTTGCCTTTATGAAAAATCAATTAACTGAATTGCTAACAAATTATGGTGAGATCGCAGGCATTTGGTTTGATGGCCATTGGGACCAGACGCCACCCGAAGGTGAGAAAGATCGCTCGTCCCGGATCAACTGGCACTATGATGAGATTTATGGCCTTATACACAAGCTGCAACCGCAATGTTTAATAGGAAACAATCATCACCTTACTCCATTTCCCGGGGAAGATTTTCAGATGTTTGAAAAAGATTTGCCGGGCCAAAATAATTCGGGATTAAGCTTTCAACAACCTTCACAAACTATGCCGCTGGAAACTTGTGAAACCATGAATAATTCATGGGGATTTAATATTACCGATACGAGTTATAAATCAGTAAAGACATTGATTCATTACCTGGTAAATGCTTCCGGTCGTAATGCAAATTTCTTATTGAATGTGGGGCCAATGCCCAATGGAATAATCCAGGAAGAATTTAGAGATACGCTAAAACAAATTGGACAATGGCTCCGGCAATATGGTGAAAGTATTTATGGCACTACCGGTAATTTAATAAGTCCGCAGGATTGGGGTGTACTTACTAAAAAGAACAAAATAATTTTCATACATATTTTAAAAAAGCCGGACCAGCAAACCATTATAATAAATGACCTTACTGATAAAGTTGCAAGCTGTTCATTAATGTCCAATAATCAAACTGTAAAATTTAAACAGGATAAGCAAGGGCTTTCTGTAAATACAACCGATCTTGCTTTAGATGATATTGATACGATTATTAAAATACAGACTAAATAAATTTGCATTCAAAATAACAATGATGAGAATACTTCTTGCCTTCCTTTTCGTTTTCTTATTGAAAACTTTACCTGCCCAACCGGTAAAAGACAATGGCCCAAAGCCAACCACGGCACAGCTTGCGTGGCATGATATGGAGTTTTATTTCTTCGCTCATTTTGGCCCAAACACTTTTACTGATCTTGAATGGGGACATGGAAATGAAAAAGAAGAAGTCTTTAATCCAACGCAATTAGACTGTGAGCAATGGTGCAGAGTCGCGAAAGCAGCCGGGGCAAAAGGCATTATTATTACTGCAAAACATCATGATGGATTTTGTCTTTGGCCAAGCAAGTACAGCACGCATACTGTAAGAGAAAGTAAATGGAAAAATGGAAAAGGCGATGTGTTGAAAGCATTGTCCGAGGCATGTAAAAAATATAATTTAAAATTCGGCGTCTACCTATCACCGTGGGATAGAAATCATCCTGCTTATGGAACAAATAAATACAATGATGTGTTTGCAAACATGCTTACAGAAATTTTTACAAACTATGGACCGATCTGGGAACTTTGGTGGGATGGAGCAAATGGTGAAGGGCCAAACGGAAAGAAACAGGCCTACGATTTTCATCGCTTTGAAAAGCTGGTAAGAAAACTTTCACCCAATACGATAATCTTTAGCGACATCGGCCCTGATATAAGATGGGTTGGAAATGAGAATGGCATTGCCGGACAAACAAATTGGAATACACTTGATACAGCAGGCTTTAAAAGAGGTGAAGGCGCCCCGCCAACTGATACTTTAAATTCAGGAAACATGTATGGCAAAAACTGGATACCCGCCGAATGTGATGTTAGTATTCGGCCCGGTTGGTTTTATCATTCAAAGGAAGACACGTTGGTAAAATCACCACAAAATCTTTTTGAATTGTATCTAAAAAGTGTGGGCAGGGGCGCCTGTTTGTTATTGAACGTGCCACCGGATGGAAGGGGATTAATTACGAAATATGATTCAGCAGCGTTGATAGGTTTTAAGAATCTAAGAGCGCAAAGTTTTGAAAATAATTTAGCAAAAAATGGCGATGGATATTTTGTATCTCAAAAAGGAATTAGGCTCACAAAAAAATTAAATGATGATGATGCCTCAACCTTTGAAAAAGTTGTCAATCTTAATTTGCAACCGATGGGCATTGAATTTAAGAAGCCTCAAAAAATAAATTGCATTGCTTTGAAAGAAAACCTGGTGAATGGACAGCACTGTATAAAATTTAAAATTAAACTTATGAATGAAAAACATCAACTCATCAAAGAGATCAACGGCACAACGATCGGTCATAAAAGAATTCTCACTTTCCCAACCACAGAAGCAAGTACGCTCAGTTTTGAAATACAAAATCAAAAAGGTGTAACGGCTATTTCTGAAATAGCCGCATATTTAATTGCTGAAGATCTTATTGAAAAATAATCACGTTGAAAAAATGTTACGGGTTTAATAAGCCATGAGATAAATGGGGTGCTCCTTCTTGCAAATTGTTTTTATTTAACTTGCCGTACACAAACCTTTACATGAAAATTTTAGTGCGGCTTCCAAACTGGCTTGGTGATATGGTGATGAGCGTTGCCTTCATGAAAGAACTTGAAGAAGCCTTTCCCAAGGCAGAAATTTCGGTGATAGTAAAAGAAGGTTTGCAATCACTTCTATCATATTTTCCGAAAACAAAACATCATTTTATTTTTTCTAAAAAAGAGTACAAAGGGCTCAAAGGCGCTTACCGCTTTGGAAAAATAATTGCCGCAAAAGAAAAGTTTGATTTATTCTGTTGCCTTCCTGAGTCTTTATCAGCGGCTTTAATGGGATTTGCAACCGGAGCGAAAACGAAAATCGGCTATAAAAAAGAATTGCGAAATGTACTCCTCACCAAGGCTTATTCTAAAAAAAAGAATCTTCATAGGGTGGAAGAATATGTTGATTTGCTTAATCTTTTTTTAAATAA
>JALYYM010000206.1 GCA_030946565.1 Bacteroidota bacterium
TTATTGTTTTTGCCGGGCACGAAACAACGGCAAACACGCTCTCATGGCTGCTCTTCCTGTTGTCTGCAAATATTGATGAAATGCAAAAATTGTCTGGAGCACTGCATAACATATTACCATTAGAATGCTTACACAATGAATATGTAAAAGCAACGATAAGTGAAGGAATGCGTTTATACCCGGCCGCCTGGATGACAGAAAGAGTAGCAATTGAAGACGATCACTTTGAAGAATTTTTTTACCCTAAAAACACAATTATAATTCCCTTTTTCTTCGGATTACACCGTAACAAAAAGCTATGGAAGGAAGAATTACAATTCAAGCCGGAAAGATTTATTTCAGACCCGGCAATTTATAAATCAAAAAATTACTTCCCTTTCGGTGTTGGCCCAAGAATGTGTATTGGAAATAATTTCGCCATGACAGAGATGTCAATATTCCTTTATGAATTTTTTAAACAATTTGAAATTGAAAAAACCGATCAAGTACCCAATATGAAGCCAATGATTACTTTGAGAGCCGATAAAATAATTTTGAACATTAAAAAAATAGAAAGGTGAGAAGCATCTTTGCTAAGATTTTGCCCACCTTTTTCTAATCTTCAGCCAAATAATATCGAAGCTGCAATCCATACGGCGGCCACGGGTACGATCTGTTCCTTAGGTATGAATTAAAGCTCCCAGGTTTTAAAACCTGGGAGGTTTGTAGTTGAAGTTTATTATCAAAATAAAAAAGCTGCAATTTAATATTGCAGCTTTAAATGTTATTGATTAATTGAATTATGCATTTTCGAAATGCTCACCTACTTTTTTCCAGTTTACCACATTCCAAAAAGCTTTCAAATACTCAGCCCTCTTATTTTGATACTTTAAATAATAAGCGTGTTCCCAAACATCGCAACCAAGGATGGGTGTGCATTTACATTCGGCAACATCCATCAAAGGATTATCCTGGTTAGGTGTGGAGCAGATAGCAAGGCTGCCATCTTTTACGCCAAGCCAGGCCCAGCCACTGCCAAAACGTGAAGCGCCTGCAGCATTGAATTTTTCTTTCATCTCGTCAAGAGAACCAAAGTCTTTGTCAATCGCCTCAGCCAATTTTCCTTCCGGATTGCCGCCGCCATCCGGAGATAATATTTCCCAAAAGAAACTGTGATTCCAATGCCCGCCGCCATTATTGCGTACCGCCGGGCTTATAGAGCCTGCATTTTTCAGTAACTCTTCTAAAGATTTATCTTCATTTTCTGTGCCCGCAACTGCTTTATTCAAATTGTCCACATATCCCTGGTGATGCTTATCGTGGTGTATTTGCATTGTCTCTTTATCAATGTTTGGCTCAAGCGCATCGAAGCCGTAAGGGAGAGCCGGTAGTGTAAATGGCATAATATTATATTTTTTAAAAGTGAACGATATTGTATTCAAACAAATTTACTTAGTCTCTGCTACAAAAAACTTTAGGGTATTTAATAATTCCTCTTTGCGGAAACCAAATGTGCTACAAGTGTCACAAACATTACGCCATGATACATGATACATGATGATGATTGATGGAGATTTTCCTGCGATTTATTTTGATAGATTATCTCTTGCTTTTAAAAAAACTTTTCAATAACCCTGCACATTCTTCTGCATAAATTCCGGAAGTAATTGATGTTTTGGGATGTAAGGGGTTTTTATTTTTCCCGGAATAAGCTAATGAAGAATCCGAAAGGCCGCCATGTTTAAGATCTGCTGCACCATAGACAAGCCTTGCAATCTTGCTCCAGTACAACGCTCCGCAGCACATTGTGCAAGGCTCAATGGTTACATAAATCGTTGCTTCAGGCAGGTATTTTGATCCCAGATAATTAAAGGCGGAAGTAAGCGCAATAATCTCCGCATGCGCTGTGGAGTCATTAAGCATTTCTACCTGGTTGTATCCTCTTGCTATAATTTTATTTTGCATTACTATCACTGCGCCGATGGGAACCTCATCAGCATCAAAAGCGTTTTGCGCTTCTTTAATTGCCTGCATCATAAAATATTCATCCGTCATAAAAAGCAGATAATGGATGTGCGATTGTATGATTAATATTAAGAAGATGCACTTATCTTGGAGAACAAATGTAGCAGTTATGGCCGGTTTACCTACTTCACTTAATAGCATGCGTGACTTTTACAATTCAGGCGCCACGCTATCTTATGAATTTAGAAAAAAGCAATTGACTGCTTTTGAGCAGGCGATAAAAAAATATGATGCCGAAATAAATGCCGCCTTGTATGCTGATCTTAAAAAAAGTAAAGAAG
>JALYYM010000252.1 GCA_030946565.1 Bacteroidota bacterium
GGCTGAAGTCAATACAAAATTTTCTATCTCATCATATCTTTTAAATACTTTATTTTTTGCGTTAGGAAAGGCAACGGTAAAAAGCAGGTGTGCAGTCGTGTTCTCACCGGGAATTGCAATTGCGCAATCATTTACTTCGTCAAACGACATTGGTTTTTTTGAAATAAGAAGCGGCCCCACGCCAGTTCCCAACGCACTGCCGCTGTTAAGAACCTTGTAATTATTTAATATTTTGGGCAATACGCCGTAGCTGATTTTAGTAAAATCAAGTTCATTATTAAGGGCAAGTTCATTAAGTGTTTGCACATCTTCAAGCCTTGTAATAAATTCTATTCCTTGTGTATCAATTTTGTTATTTACCAAGGCGTCAAAAATAAAAGTATCATTTGGGCAAGGCGAAAACCCCAGGGTAAAAGTCATTATGCGTAATTTAATTCTTATACGAATTTGTGTAATTCATTATTAAGCGCTTCGATGGCCTCTTTCATTTTCCATTTATTTTTATCACGTTCACCTACCATATTCGAAACACTTCTTACCTGCAAAAAGTTCACTTTTTGTAAAAGACAAACATAGTGAAACGCAGCGCCCTCCATACTTTCGATAACTGGTTTAAATTTATCCCGCAACTTTTCAACCTGCATTCTATCGCTGATTATTTTATTCACCGTAATTGCTTTAGCAGCGGGCAACAAATTTTCTTTAAAAATTGGGTGGTCATTTTTAAGCCAGCCATCTGTATAAGGATATTCGTTTGCATTTACAAATCCCATTTCAAAAAGGGTTTTAAAAGTTCCATTTTCATCAACACCTATATCGGCAAATGTATCTTCCTGCACAAGAAAGACCTCGCTTTCTGCAAAGTTTTCCTCAAAGGTTCCGGCGATGCCTGCCTGTATTACCAGGTCATATTTTTTTTGTGATAGTTTATTTTGAAGATGGAAAATGGTAGCTGGTATCCCAACGCCGGCAATGAGAATATCTGCAGTTTCATTAGTTGCGAGAAGGGGCGCAATCTCTAAGTGTGTGGCTGCAACTACTAATAAATTCATTCTGCAAATCTCGCATTTAACCGGAGTATTTTAAGTTTCTGAAGCTACCTTTGCGCAAATATTTTTTAGTGTAATGGTTTACCTGACGAGAATTGAACATTTTAATGCGGCGCATAAGCTTTATAATAATGAATGGAGCAAAGAACAAAACGAAGTTGTATTTGGTAAATGCGCCAATGAAAACTGGCATGGCCATAATTATGATTTATATGTAACGATAAAAGGTGAAGTAGTAGAAGATACCGGGTTTCTTTTTGATGTGAAAATTCTAAGCCTCCTTATAAAGCAATTTGTCCTTGATAAACTGGATCATAAAAACCTGAACGTAGATGTAGAGTTTTTAAAAGATAAAATGTGCACTACAGAAAATCTTGCAAAGGCGATATGGCAGCAACTGCATCCGCATCTGCCGCCACCCGTAAAGTTGCATTGTATAAAGCTTTATGAAACACCTCGCATTTACGTAGAATATTTCGGTGATTAATTTTATATTTTTTAGCTAAAAAAAATGAATCAAAAAGTATCGGTTTTCAGAAAGGAGCACTTCAATGCAGCCCACAGGTTAAATAACCCTGCATGGGACGAACAAAAAAATGACGCCGTTTTTGGAAAGTGTAACAATCCTTCTTATCATGGGCACAACTATGAAATGGAAGTAAAAGTGACCGGTGTTCCTGATGCTGAAACCGGCTTTGTTATTGACCTTAAGTTGCTAAGTGATATTATAGATGAACATGTAATTGAAAGGCTTGATCATAAAAATCTAAATCTTGATGTGGCTGAGTTTGCTCAACTGAACCCCACCGCTGAAAATATTGTTATAGTTATTTATAATATTTTGCGTGAGTGGATTAATGACAATCTTGACCTGCAGGTACGGTTGTATGAAACTCCACGAAATTTTGTAGAATATCCTGTAGCATAATTTTTAAAAGTTAATAAATGGCATATAAAAAAACGGAAGAATACGACACAGACATAACAAACGGTTTAATAAAAAACTATAAAGAAGCGCTAAAACTTATTGGCGAAGATCCTGAAAGAGAAGGGTTGCTGAAAACGCCTGAACGCCTTGCTAAAGCAATGCAGTTTGCCACGCAGGGATACGATGGTGATGCAAAAGCCATTTTAAATTCTGCAAAATTTCACGAAGATATAAGTGAGATGATCATTGTGAAAGATATAGAATTATACAGCATGTGTGAACATCACATGTTGCCCCTTTTTGGTAAGGCGCATATCGCTTATATCCCTAACGGATGGATCACCGGGCTTAGTAAACTTGCCCGCGTAGTGGATATATATTCACGAAGATTGCAGGTGCAGGAGCGGCTCACCACACAAATACTTGGCGCCATCCAGGAAACTTTAAATCCTTTAGGCGTAGCCGTTATAATAGAAGCATCACATTTATGTATGATGATGAGAGGTGTGCAAAAACAAAATTCTGTCACTACCACATCAGCTTTTTATGGTGAGTTTGAAAAGCAACCCACACGAAGCGAATTCATAAGTCTTGTAAAGGCAGATCTTATAAACAGGCGATAAATTGTTATTGATATGAAACACGCATACATTTTTCCGGGGCAAGGATCACAGTTTAGCGGTATGGGCAAGAGCCTTTATGATGAACATGTATTTGCAAAAGAGCTGTTCGAAAAGGCGAATGATTTGCTGGGTTTTAAAATTTCAGACATCATGTTTTCCGGTACATCCGAAGAATTAAAACAAACAAGTGTTACGCAGCCTGCAATATTTCTTCATTCAGTAATTGCTTTTAAAACGTTGTCAACTTCTAAACCTGATATGGTTGCCGGCCATTCTTTGGGAGAATTTTCTGCACTGGTTGCCAATGAATGCCTGGCCTTTGAAGATGCATTAATGCTGGTGTCTGCACGGGCTAAGGCTATGCAAAAAGCTTGTGAAATTAATCCGTCTTCCATGGCAGCAATACTTGGTTTGCCTGATGAAAAAGTGGAAGAAATATGTGCCGGCATCAACCACGAGATCGTAGTTGCCGCTAATTATAATTGTCCCGGACAGGTGGTTATCTCTGGCAGTATTAAAGGAATAGAAGATGCATGTGCTTTATTAAAATCTGCCGGCGCTAAACGTGCACTGGTACTTCCGGTAGGAGGCGCTTTTCATTCACCGCTTATGCAGCCCGCAAGGGAAGAGTTATCAGATGCGATTGAAAACACGGTCTTCAAAAATCCACTTTGCCCTGTTTACCAGAATGTAGTAGCCATGCCCGTTACCGAGCCTCTCGAAATAAAAAGTAATTTATTTGATCAGCTAACCGGCCCCGTTAGATGGACGCAATCGGTAGAGCAAATGATAAAAGATGGTGCAACGCACTTTACTGAAGCCGGCCCAGGCAAGGTATTACAAGGCCTTGTGCAAAAGATCAATAAAGAAATGATGGTGGATGGGTTGGGGTGAAACACACTTATTTTGACTAAACCTGAATCCTCCCTGAAATACCATTCTTTTGCATCATCTATTTGCAATGGAGGATGATATTGACTCTTTCTTGCTTCATGTTTCCATTTATTAATCTGTGCGGGTGTATGGCAACCAATGAACCCGGTAAAAAGTTAGCCTGGTCTATTCTTCCAAAAGTCGCAAAACCGCTATCAGTTTCATTTATTGAGAGGCCGGGATAAAGAATTTGAATATTTTTATTGCCAACCTTTTTTGAGTTATCTATTTTTATCAGCATTAATTTTTTGAATTTCAGCGGCTATTTTTCGTCAAAAAAATGCCACCAGTTTTTGTATTTCTAATTTTGATTTAAGAATTTATAATTTGTGTAGCCCTTTGCATCTGCGGTGTTTAATGTTGTGTAATCAATCTCATTTAACGGCGCTGATTTTTAAGGCGCTTATCAAAATCAGGATTAGCCAAAAAAGACCTTCCATATCCAACCAAATCAGCAGAGCCATTATTTAATGCCTGTTCTCCACTCTCTGGTGTGAGGCCGCTTGATAAAATTATTGTTCCATCAAAATTGTTACGAATAGCAT
>JALYYM010000285.1 GCA_030946565.1 Bacteroidota bacterium
TCATCAGCTTTTTGTTTTATTCTTTCTCTTACATCCATCGGGGCGCAAAACTATGGAAACTTTTATCGTTACCAAAGTTTCCACTATTAATTTTTTATGAAATGAGAAATTTTCGGGATGAGTGGTACATCACTTAACTTTATTCTTAATTTATCCTCATGCAACCATCCGTTCGTTACCAGAAATTAATTCAATATTTTTTACAAGGTTTATTAATCCTCGGCCCGGTTTCTATTACTGTTTATTTTATTTATGTAATTTTTGATAAGATAGATGGTATCCTGCGACCGGCTATTAATATTCCCGGCCTTGGTTTTATTATCATTATTGCCTTCATTATTATAACAGGCTATTTAAGCTCTTTCTTTGTCATGGGGCGGCTTCTTTCAGTATTGGACAAGTTCCTGGAACGCACACCAGGCGTTAAGCTTTTCTATTCTTTTATAAGAGATTTTTTTGAGGCGTTTGCCGGAAATAAAAAAAAGTTTACCAATAATGTACTGGCCTGTGTTGATGATACAAATGTTTGGCGGGTAGGTTTTATTACACAAGAAGATATGAGCAGCTTCGGCATGGTAAACTATGTAGCCGTTTATTTGCCCATGGCGTATTCTGTAGCGGGCAATGTATATATTGTGCCAAAAGAAAGAATAAAACCAATTCAAAATATAAGCGCAGCGCAGTCTATGAAATTTGCTGTAAGCGGCGGTGTTACTGATACTTCTGCAGATGTAGAAGAATTGCTCCCGGATTTTAGTTAATCAATAAAACTTTTCTTTGAAAAAATTCCTGCTGTTTCTTGCCCTTGTTTGTATCACCTCTCAAAGCTATTGCTGGGGCTTTTTCGCCCATAAAAAAATAAATTATTTAGCTGTTTTTTTATTGCCCCCGCAAATGTTGGTTTTATATAAACCTAATATAGAATTCATAAGTGAGCATGCAGTAGATCCTGATAAAAGAAGATATGCTGTGGCCGCTGAAGGGCCGAGACATTATATTGATATTGATTATTACGGAAAATATCCTTACCTGGAACTACCGCATAACTGGAAAGATGCTGTGGCAAAATATAGCGAGGATACGTTACAAGCTAATGGAATTGTACCCTGGCATGTACAAAATATGTTGGCGAGGTTAACGAATGCTTTTAAGGAAAAAAACTTTTCTTCTATTATGAAGAACAGTGCTGAAATAGGCCACTATATTGCAGATGCGCACGTACCATTGCACGCCAGCAGTAATCATAACGGGCAATTAACTAACCAGAAAGGCATACATGCTTTTTGGGAAAGCAGGGTGCCTGAGCTTCTTGCAGATAAACAATTTGATTTCTTTATTGGTAAAGCAGAATATATAAAAAACCCCGGAGTATTTATATGGGATCGTGTATTAGAAAGTGGCCACGAGGCTGATTCAGTTTTAAGTTTTGAAAAAGAACTTTCTCTAAAATTTCCGGGAGATAAAAAATATGCATTTGAAAAACGAAACAATATTATAATCCGTCAATATTCTTCGGCCTATACAGTTGCTTATAATAGAATGCTGAATGGAATGGTGGAGCGAAGAATGCGCCAATCCATATTTGCCGTTGCTTCCTTCTGGTACACAGCCTGGGTAAATGCAGGCCAACCTGATCTTTCATCGTTGTCAAAGCAATCTTTTACAGAAAATGAACTTAAGGAATTTGAAGTGCTAAATGAGAAATGGCAAACAGGTAAAATCAAAGGAAGGGATCATGAGGAAGGGCGGTGAGGTGGTCAATAGTCAATGGTTGATTAGTTGATTAGTTGATTAGTTGATTAGTTGATTAGTTGAAATTTAAAAATTAATACTCGATAATGGCTCCAGTACTTATATATTGTTATGACGCTTATTGTGGCTGGTGCTACGGCTTCAGCGAAGTCATGAAAAAAGTTCATTCTGAATATAAGAACCGGCTGGAGTTTGAAGTGCTGTCCGGCGGCATGGTTTTACCGGAGGAGCCAGTATCCATAGGCGCCACAGCAAAATATATAGAAGGCTCTTACAAGCGGGTGGAAGAATTAACAGGCGCCAAATTTGGCGAAGATTATCTCTGGCACATACGCCATCCGGAGCAAAGTGACTGGTTCCCAAATTCAGAGAAACCTGCCATTGCCTTGTGCATTTTCAAAGAGTATCATCCCGATCAGCAAGTAAGCTTTGCTGCAGATTTACAATATGCACTACATTTTGAAGGCCGCGATCTTACAGATGATGAAGCCTACAGATTGCTTCTTGAAAAATATAACATTCCCCCAGAAGATTTTTATGAAAAACTTATTGATGAAGAATACAAAGAGCAGGCGCACTATGAATTTGCTTTGTGTAAGCAATTAAAAGTAGAAGGCTTTCCGGCTGTATTTATTCAAACAGGCGAATTAAAATTTAATATGGTGGCAAGAGGCTACACCGATTACGAAACATTGGCAGAAAGAATTGAGGCGCTGCTGAAGGAAGAAGCTTTATAATTTTTAAAGACTAATAATCTTCGAACTTTTATTTATCACTACCCTTCTTTTTCTTTTTTGAAGTCTTCACGATTTTATTATACTCCAATGGCAATTTCAGCCATGCTTCCAATTTCTTATTTGTGTTCAACACTGATTCATCAACATACACAAAACCTGTCATCGTTCTGCCACCGAATTCCATTGGCCTGCATCCTTCTTTTTCCAAAGACTCCTCAAACTTTTCGGGAGCTATACGAAGCATTAAATGATTTTGCTGAACACACACGCACATCTTATCGTTTACCATAAAACACAAGCCACCAAACATTTTCTTTTCTTCAATATTTTTTTCTGCAGCAGCAATTATTTCTCTTACCCTGTCGGCAAATTTTTCATTATAAGCCATGAGATAAACTTTTTAGAAATTTGCTGAGAAGATTTTTTAAATTTCGCAGCATAATTTTTTTTTAAAGTTCTAAAAAGTATTTTGAAGTTTTACCGTTTATGAAAGATAATGTAGGGTGAAAATATTTTTTTAAAACCCAGAATCATATAATATTTTAGTTCACATATTTTATTTTTGTTTAACCTTACTTTTTCAAAACTCTTCCATGAAAATTGATAAATATCTTCACTTGTATTTAGGCTGCAACACAAACCTCGGTAAGCTGACAGGAGTAAATGAAAACTCGTATAGTGTTCGAACGGAGAATGAAGAAATTATCGAGAGAGCTTTTATAGATGAACCGGCAGTGAAATTATATTTAAGAAAAATATCGGATTTAAATATTGAAGAAAGTGCTGAACTAAATAAACGCGGCCTAAATATAGGAAGGCCTAAAGGATATAGTTTTACGCCGGATGCGATCTTATACCTGCTCGGCTTGAGGATTGATTTGTTTAATTTAATTGCAGAGGGTGTAGCAATCGAAATAACGCGATGACAAAAAAATAGGCGTGCCCAAAGACAAACCTCTTACTTAACCTAAATCATCCAAACCTTAACTATTTCCTGTACCCTGGCCATTCGTTTGACGCTGTGGACGCATAGATGGCTCAACTTCATCTTTAAATTTTTTGTACTGATCTTCCGTGAAAATTCCTTTTAGTTTTTCATCGCGGTCGTTTGCCATTTTTTCAATAACGCTGCGATCGGGCCTGGTACCGCTTGCTCTGGCATCCTGCCTCATCTTATCCTGCTGTGTGTAGAAGTCTGTTAGCACGGTGGTTGTTTTATCCTGCTCGTCTTTGCCAAGCTTGAGCGGATCAGAAATTTTTTGCATAGCTGATTGTACTCTTTCTTCAACAGTCTTTCTTTGATAACCCTGTTGCTGTGCTTTTGTACTAATGGTAGCTGCTAACATAAGCGCAACTACGAGGGTGAATTTTGTTTTCATTGTGTGAGTATTTATTTTTTTATTATTAAGAAGCTGATTACGTCGACTTTTTCAGGTAAATATTTTTAATGATTATGACCATTTTTTCCGGGCCTCTCAGTTAACCTTATAATTAATTGCTTTACCGCTGTATCAAACTTTGGCAACTGCTCCGGGTGGCAGACTTTGCGAAGGCTTTCAAAATAATGAAACATTTGCATGTCAAGTTGTTTTTGCTTTTCCCCTATTAAATCTCCTGCAATATTTACTGAAGAATCCAAAGTGGGAGCAATATACATCAGATCATAAAAATGAAACTTCGTATTCCGCAAGTCATTAAAGAGTGGGCGCATTTTATCGAAGTGAGCTTTTCGCAATACCTGGTATTCATCAAATTGTTCTTT
>JALYYM010000313.1 GCA_030946565.1 Bacteroidota bacterium
AATTAGGCAATGGAAAGCTTCCGGTAATGATTGCTGCCGGTTTGGTTTTACTTATGGTAGCAATGTCTTTCAAAGTGTCTGCGGCGCCGTTTCATTTCTGGACGCCGGATGTATATGATGGCGCTCCGACTGTTTTCACATCTTTCATGGCAACTATTGTAAAGAGTGCTGGCTTCATCGCTTTCATTCGGCTGTTTCAATATTCATTTGGGAATATGCAGCAGCAATGGCAAACGCTCATCGTAATAATTACCGCTGCTACGCTGCTTATCGGCAACCTCACTGCTGTATTTCAACAAAGCGTTAAGCGCATGCTTGCCTACTCAAGTATAGCACAGGCAGGCTTTATGATGTTTGCATTATTTGCTTTGAACGATACTGCAAGAGAGGGTTTATTATTGTATACAGCCGCTTATAGTCTCGCCTCTATTGGGATGTTTGCTGTACTTATAAAAATGACTGATTACACCATTGAAGGTTTCAACGGGCTTGGTAAACAGCAACCCATAATGGCTTTGGCCGCAACTATATTTCTGTTATCTCTCACAGGCATCCCGCTTACTGCGGGCTTTACTGCTAAGTTTTATATGTTGCTTGCGGCCTTAAGAAACGGGCATCAGCTTTGGCTGGTTATCCTTGCGGTTATATGTGCTGCAATAAGCGCTTACTATTATTTTAAAGTAATACAAGCCATGTATTTCAAAGTACCTGCTGCAGGCGTAAATAACCAAATAGATGTATCCGCTGGCTTTAAGCTTTTACTTATCATAACTGCTGCAATCATTATTCTTCTTGGTGTACTTCCCGGCCTGGTGATAGACTGGATCTATTATTGATGTTGGACGGTCTTTCATATTTATCCTGATATAGTATCTTTATACGCTCTCAATTTTAGTTGAGCGAATTTTTTTTATAACACATGCAATTATCGGATTCACTTTCATTGGCGTTTAGAACAGTCAAAAGTAATAAACTTCGTACAGGCATTACTGTGGCAATCATTGCATTCGGTATTATGGCGTTGATAGGCATTATCACTGCCATCGCCGCTATGAATCAAAGCCTGGCGGAAAGTTTTTCAACAATGGGGGCAAATGGCTTTGCCATCCGCTACCAGGATAGGCAGATACATATTGGCAGAAGGAATGATGTAAAGAAAACGAACGTAAGTTCTTTAAAACAAAAGAAGTCTAATGAAGGGAAAATTGTTACTTATCAGCAGGCAAAAATTTTTAAAGAAAGATATGCATTCCCTGCAAGAGTAAGCATCTCTATCCGCGGGCCAGGTAATGTGGTAGTAAATAATGATGAGGTGAAAACCAATCCAAATATTTCCATGCAAGGCGGAGATGAAAACTATCTTATACAAAAAGGATACACCTTAGCAGGCGGGCGAAATTTTAACGCTATAGATGTACAAAGCGGCAGAAGCATTTGTATTCTTGGAAATAGTGTAGCAAAAAAACTTTATGGAGACAACATTGGAAGGGCTATTGATAAGATCATAAAGGTTGCCGGTATAAGTTACAGGATCATCGGTGTGCTAAAAGATAAAGGTTCCAGTTCTTTTTTAAATGCGGATAATATTGTACTCACTACTTATAATAATATCCGCAGGATTTTTCCCACCGATGGAACCACTTTTGACATTGGCGTTACCGTAAATAATATGCGGGATATGGATGCCGCGATAGGCGAAGCCAAAGGGACTTTCAGGCCGATACGAAACCTCGCGGTCAGTGAAGAAAATAATTTTTACATTGACAAGAGCGACAGCATTGCAGAAGTATTTATGAGTAGCCTTGGGGCCATTACAACTGCCGCAGCCTTTATAGGATTAATTACTTTAATTGGCGCCGCTATTGGCCTTATGAATATTATGCTTGTAGCAGTAAACGAACGTACCCGCGAAATAGGATTAATAAAAGCTATCGGCGGTACTCGCAAGAGTATCCGCACACAGTTTCTTTTCGAGTCAGTGATGATAAGTTTGATAGGCGCTGTCTTCGGGATTATTCTCGGCGTGTTGGTAGGAAATATTGTAGGCATGTTTTTGAACACGGGCTTTGTGGTTCCCTGGATGTGGGTTATAATAGGCATAGTTGTTTGCTCTGCTGTAGGCCTTTTTGCAGGTTTGTATCCGGCAGTAAAGGCTGCAAAATTAGATCCGATAGTTGCGCTTCGCTACGAATAAGAGCTATCCGTTTTCACCAAAATATTTTATGGCTATATCACTTCACCGGTATTATTTCTTTGCATAAATAAAAAAGAACTTGCGAAATAAATTCCGATTTTGCAAAACTTGCAGTATCTTTTCGATAGATACACAGCCTGCGATTTTTGACGATTGAATAATAACAAAAAACTTAATTTCTATTTTTAAAATAACCACATTATTCGCGTGGATTATTTTAAAAACTTATTCAATAATCTTAAAAATTTTTTGAACATAATAGGTTTAAAAGATTTTTTTTCGTTAGAATTGTGATATAAAATTTTTAACCAACTTCATTTCATCTTAAACATTTAAAAAACCTATCGTTATGGCAGAAACTAATACACCTGCAAACTCT
>JALYYM010000392.1 GCA_030946565.1 Bacteroidota bacterium
CATTAGAAGACCTTCGGGAGATATTACAATCTGTTTTATTTCCTGAGTCAGTGCCCGCCAAACAACGCTTTAATTTAAATGACCAAGATTATAAATTTTTGTATCAATATATGTCGGAGCTGCCGTATGAAAGTGATCATCCCAAATACGATACGACTGAATTTTTTAGCAGTTATACAAAATTTTTCATGTTCAAATCAGGGCACATGCCCATTCCTTCTTACATAAGAGTATTTAATAAGCCCGGCTGGTCGTATGGCTTTCTTACTGATGTTGCTTATGTTGTTGATTTTAAAAACAAAGTTGAATTTATGTTGAGCGGTGTAATCTATGTAAACAGCAATGGTATATTGAATGACAATAAGTATGAGTACGATGAAATTGGTTATCCTTTTTTCAAAGAGGTAGGTGATATAATTTATCAATACGAATTACAAAGAAAAAGAAAACACACGCCTGATCTTTCTAAATTTCAATTACAATATCATTAAGGCTTAGAACCTGAAAAAATTAAAGTTCATTTCCACACAATTCTTTTATACACGCATAATTCCGCAGGCAAAACAAATTCAGTATTTTTAAAAATTATCAATTCTAATTTTTAAGATAACACGCTCAAATGCAGTTTGAAAAAGCTTATTCATTTTTGATGCAAAAGCTCGAAAATGAATTACCAAAATATCTTTACTATCATAATGCTTCTCATACAAAAGATGTATTGGAATATGCACAACTGCTGGCTGAATCAGAAAATGTTTTAGAGCCGGAAACCACACTTATAAAAACCGCGGCCTTATACCATGACTCAGGGTATTTAGAAGCCAATAAAGGCCATGAAGAAGTTTCGTGCAGGATCGCCGAAGAATCGTTACCCGAATTTGGATATTCTAAAAAAGAAATCGCTGAAATATGCGAGCTCATCATGGCAACAAAAATGCCTCAGTCTCCACATAACAGGCTTGCTGAGATTCTATGTGATGCGGATTTGTATTACATGGCAACCGATAGTTATATTACCAAGGCTGATAAATTATATAAAGAAATGCATACCGCCGGCACAGTAAAAGACCGGAATGATTGGAGAAACATAGAATCTAAATTTTTACAAACGCACCGGTATTTTACAAAAAGTGCAAAAGATAAGCTAAGCAATAAAGTAAGGCAAAACGAAGAGCATCTAAGAGAAAACGAGTTCGGTTATAAAACAGTGAAACAGCGATTTGGAAAATATGATTGGGTAGCAGATATTTTTTTAATTGCTATAGGGGTAATCGTTGCGGCATTTGCTTTAAAAGGCTTTTTGGTGCCTAATAAATTTTTTGATGGCGGCGTTACCGGTATCTCTCTTTTAATACACGAGATCTATCATATTCCGCTTGCTTACGTTATTGTATTAGCCAACCTGCCCTTTATAATAATGTGTATTTATGCAGTCAATTTAAAATATGCCCTGAAAACTTTTGTTTGCGTGGTGCTGCTTGGTATATGCTTCATGCTTTTTCCCGACTTGCATATTACGAATGATAAGCTGCTGGTATCAGTTTTTGGTGGCTTTTTCCTGGGCATTGGCGTAGGCTTAACTATGCGTGCCGGCTGCGCTATTGATGGCATAGAAGTGTTGGCTCTATACACCTGGAGGCGTACGAGCTTTACGATCACGGAAATAATTCTTGCCATCAATATTTTAATATTTAGTATAGCCGCTTTTAAATTTGGAATTCAGGTAGCCCTATACTCTATTCTTACTTATTTCACCGCTTCCAAAACGGTTGATTATGTGGTAGAGGGGTTGGAGGCTTATATAGGTGTAACTATTATTTCAGGGCAAAGTGAACAAGTAAAAGATAAGCTGGTAAATGAACTCGGCCGCGGCATTACTATTTATAAAGGGGAAAGAGGCTACCTGCCAGGCAAGTTTGATTCGCATGAAGACGTAGATATAATCTTTACCATCGTTACGCGGCTCGAGCTAAGAAAATTAAAGAACCTCGTTCATGAAATTGACTCCCGTGCTTTTGTTTTTGCCAATATGATAAGAGAAGCCTCTGGCGGAATTATTAAAAGAAGGCACATTCATTAGGAAGCAGAAGATGTGTACCCTACTTTAATCCATTACTTCATAAACCATCAGTGACTGGGATTTATTCTTCAGCTTTATATTTTCTACTGCCTTGCAAATAAATGATTCTCTCACTTTTTTCCATGAAGTTTCAGATATAAGTATCTGGCCGGCTTGCGCTTTATCCTGCAGGCGCTGAGCTGTATTTACTACATCCCCTATTACCGTATAGTCGAGCCTTCGTAGCTTGGCAGAACCGATATTGCCAGATATCATTTTGCCACTATCAATACCAATGGAAACTTTCGGCATAAACGATGCTATCTCAGCCTGTTGGGGAAACCCATCCAGTTGCCTTCTGACATTAAGCGCTGCTTCAATCGCCCTATCCAGGTGAGACTCTCCTTTGAATACTGCCAATATCGCATCGCCAATAAACTTATCAATGTATCCATCCTGTATAATGATTTCATTCACCATCACATCAAAATACTTATTAAGGATCTTCACAACAGCATCCGCAGGCTCGGTTTCTGTAATGGCCGTAAACCCGCAAATGTCTATAAATGCTACCGTAGCTTCTACTTCTTCGTTCACCATAAGATGAGTTTCAAACTCACGGCCGTTCATAAAATTTAAAACGGTTTTATCAACATACATCTTCAGGATATTATTTTCCTTAATGGCATCAAGTGTTTTGTGCATTTGAAGTACGTGCTGCAAAGTCTTTTGAATAGTAATGCCAAGGTCTTCAAAATTTACAGGCTTGCATACAAAATCGAAGGCTCCGCGATTCATGGCAATTCTTATATTTTCCATATCGCCGTATGCGGATACGATAACGGCTTTGGTGAGAGAATTTAATTCATTGAGTTTGGTTAACAAAGTGAGGCCGTCCATTTCCGGCATATTAATATCACTAAGCAAAATCTCTATTTCGGGATCTTTGGTAAGTTTCTCAAGCGCTTCCACCCCATTTGCTGCGAAAATAAATTCGTATTTATGTTCCCTTATTTCACGACGGAATTTTTGCTTTATTAAAATTTCAAGATCCGCTTCGTCATCAGCTACTAATATCTTTGCCATGTATTTTGGTGTTTAATTTTTCTCTTAAAAGGTTAAAATCAATAGGCTTGGTTAAAAAATCATCCGCACCAAGCGAGATAGCCTGCTTATAGTTTTCATCGTCGCCATAGGCAGTTATCATCATTACTATTGGGGGTGGATTTTCAAATTTTTCTTTGATTTGTTTCAGCAACTGAAGCCCACTCATACCGGGCATATTTATATCAGAAAGAATTAATACTGCTTTATGATTGTGCTTCTCAAGGTAGTACAATGCTTCTTCACCCGAGTTCGCAAAAAAGAAATCAATCTGCTTATCACGTATTTCTTTGCGAAAACGTTGCTGAAACAATGTTTCCATGTCTTTTTCATCATCAACCACTAAAACATTCATAGTATTTATTTTATTATTTAATTTAAAATGTTTTGCGCTGGCAGTTCAATTACAAACTCTGCAAATTCACCTTCTTTCGTGTCCACTTTCATTTCGCCGCCATGGCCTTGCGTTATTATTTCAAAGCTTAATGATAGCCCAAGGCCCGTTCCCTGGCCTGACGGCTTTGTTGTAAAGAAGGGTTGAAAAATTTTATCCAGTGCCTTTTCCGGAATTCCCAAACCATTGTCCCATACTTTTACTTGCACCTTGCCCGGCAGTTTTTTTGTAGATACAACCACCGTTGGCATATAACCATCCATCTCCATTTTTTTTCTTTCTGAAACTGCGTAGAACGCATTCGTAAATAAATTTAAAAATGCCCTTCCTACGTCCTGTGGAACAACGCTTATTTTTTCAAGGCTTTCATCGAAACAGGTTTCCATTTTTGAATTAAACGATTTGTCTTTCGCCCTTAGCCCGTGGTAGCTTAGCCGCAGGTATTCATCTGCGAGGGCATTAATATCCGTCGGTTCTTTCTGTCCGTTGCTGCTGCGGGAATGTTGCAACATTCCCTTTACAATTGCATCGGCACGTTTGCCATGATGAATAATTTTTTGTTCGTTTTCCTTTATGTTCTCTGCTATGGATGTTGCTTCACCAGGGTTGCCCGTCGAAAGTTCGTTCTTCAATTCTTCAATAAGTTCGTAATTAACTTCAGCAAAATTATTTACAAAGTTTAAAGGATTTTGAATTTCGTGGGCTATGCCGGCCGTTAGTTCTCCAAGCGAGGCCATTTTTTCAGAATGTATCAATTGCGCCTGCGTTGCCTTTAGTTCAGTAAGCGCATGCTGCAGCTCATCTTTTTGCCGGGTAATTTCTTCGGTGCGCTCTGCCACTATTATTTCCAATTTTTCATTTTGACCTGCAATAAATTTCCTTTTTTCTTCTTCTTCCAGGCTTCTTTTCCGTGCCGCTTCCAGTGCTTTAATTTGTTTGTTTGATTTTATCAACAAGGCTATCATCAGCGTGGTTGCAGCAACAAAAGCAAAGCCAATGATGGCCTCCACTTTCTTATATGCGGGGTGAAAAAACACCTCAAGTATATCGCTGACGGTAGCGAGAATTATTAATGGAAGTATAGCAGTAACTACCGCGCTTACATGAGCGAATAGTGGCCTTTGCCAGGTAATATATAAAACGCCCAAAATTAAAAAATCCCAAATTAGCGCAGCAACGGTATTATTTATAAAAAATAAATCAAGGATAAACAGTATGCCCACGGCATACATTGCCCACGTGAAAATTTTATCCCACGATGGATCGGGCAAGAAGGTCCTTGCTGTTTTACGCAAATGCCTGATAAGAAAAAAAAGAAGTATAGGCTCAAATGTCATAAAAGGTTGATAAAAAGTTTGACTGCATTTGTGAATGAATATAATTTAAGTTAAATCATTTATGATATTAAAAACAACTTCACTCATAAAGAAGCCTGCAATCTAATCCTGAAAATTATGATTTGTTTTAAATAAAAAATCAGGAAGGTAATTCAATAATAAATTCTGCGAATTCACCTTCGCTGGTTTCAACTTTTATCGTTCCTCCATGCGCCTTTATTATATCGTAGCTCAAAGATAAGCCAAGCCCTGTACCTTCACCGGTGGGCTTTGTGGTGAAAAATGGCTGATAAATTTTCTCCAACACTTTTTGGGAAATGCCAATGCCGTTATCCCTAATGCTGATGCGTAATTTATTGCCAATACGTTCAGTGCTAACATGCACCATTGGTTCATAATTTATTGGGGTTGAATTTTGTTCCCTAAACTTTTCTTTCACCGAATAAAAAGCGTTGTTATAAAGGTTTAATAATACGCGGCCAATGTCTTGCGAAATGATATTTATTGTACCGGCATTCTCATCAAAATTAGTTTTGAATACCGGGTTGAAACCTGCCTGTGCGGCAGACAGGGATTTATCCTTTGCCCGTAAGCCATGGTAACTCAACCGGAGATATTCATCAGCAAGTGCATTAATATCGGTAGGTTCTTTTTGGCCCGTACTTGTCCTTGAATGATGAAGCATGCCTTTCACAATAGCATCGGCACGTTGGCCATGATGCGTTATTTTCTCCTGGTTTTCCTTAATATTTTGGGCGATATTAAGTGCATCATTATATTTACCTGCGCCTAATTCAGTCTTCATTTCTTCAATCAATTCGGTATTTACTTCGGAGAAATTATTTACAAAATTCAAAGGGTTTTGAATTTCGTGTGCTATGCCTGCCGTTAGTTCGCCGAGTGATGCCATTTTCTCTGATTGAATTAATTGAACCTGGGTAGATTTTAATTCTGCAAGGGTTTTATGTAGCGTTTCATTGGCATTAGATAACGCTTTATTATTTTCATTCAATTCTTTTCTTGTCTTTGAAAGATCATCAACCATATTATTAAACGCTTTCCCCAATTCTCCGATTTCGGAGCTCGAAGTAATTTTTACTTTCTGGCTCAAATCACCCTCTCCTACACGGTTAGCTGCATCACGCAAAGCCAAAACGGGTACAGAAATTTTTCTTGCCAACAGAAAGCCAAACATTATACCTATAAATAGAACAATACCACTTACTTCTAAAGAAGTAAACCTTATTTTCAGTTTACTTTCATTTATTTCTTTTGTAGTAAAAGCAAGCAATATTTTGCCAGACATTACAGGTGTACTAAAAGGGGTGCGTTTTACTATTAATGAATTGCCTGATTGAATACGTGAAGATGGGTGTTCACTTTCAGGAAAAGTTTTAAAAGTAGTATCTTTTATGTGAAACTTTTTATGGTTATTACTCCAGATGGTATCATACTCTACTACGCTTACAAATTTAAGGCGAGGATCATCTTTTACAAATTTCATGGCTGAATCAATGTAATCATAGTTCCCTTCTGTTAGGGCGATCTTGACCCCTAAAGCAACAGTGTTGGAAAGATTCTGCACTTCCGTATTATAATTTTTAATTAGCAGTTTGCCTTGTTGCGCAGGGAAATAAAAAAGAGTAAAGAAAGTAAACATTACAACAATGGAAAATACCGTGAGCCAAATTCTTGATTTGAGGGTTAATACCATAGTATTTTGATATGTTCTTTGGAAGTATTGACTCAAGATTCCTATAAGGTGAACTGGGTCTTACCGTCTATTGTAATAATTTTTACATCATTAGTAGCTAAAGGCTGATCTACAACACCGATAGCGCCGGGATTTTGTGCAACATAATTTTCGAGTTCTGAGATAGTATTAAAAAATTTAGTAAGCGAGATTCCCTGGAAATGTTGCGAGAGATTAAATTTTTGCAGCTCATTAGTACTCATATTATAAATAACACGGGCAGTATTTTTTCCTATAGGGGTATTAGTATTCATTAGAGCGATAGTAACTTTTGCCCCGCTATTCCATCGCTGCTTTTCACCTTTCATCACGGATTTTAGTTCGGTAAATTTCATGGCAGCCGGAGCGCCATTTGTATTACATATAATGGTAAGCGTTTCAACCTGGCACTGTACTGCAAAACTCATAATTAATAAAAACGTGCACATAAAAAATTTAGTAGCTGTTGCCCGTCCCCGCATTTTATATATGGTAGCTTTTATACTTTTCATTATCAAAATCCTATCGCTATTTGAGCACTTACTTTATTTCTGTCCCCGGTAATTTCAGAATGCAAGTATTGATATTCAAGTTTTAAATTGGCGAGGTAATTTATCTGGTAATTTATGCCGGCGAGAAAAGATGACCTGTTATCTTTTATATAAAAAATTTCACCAGTTTGAAAATGAACATTATCAACCCGGAAATAAGGAGTTATTTTATCCGTCACTTTATATCCTGCATACAAATAATATCCTAAAGTCTTTTTATAGCATGTAGTGTCAGTGCGGTTTACAGCAAGTGTGCCTTCGGCGAGAATTTCAAACTTAGGGCCAAAATACGCTACTGAACCAGAAAACATATTTTGTACAGTCCGCCAGTCAACCACCCTGTCTTCATGCCTTTCCTGGTCATCCTGGTGATAGTGTACAGCGGCTCCCTTGGAAATAATATCATAGTAGTAACTGGCGCCTATTCGCAAATTATCAGCCGGTTTTATATGTGCCGCTATCGTCAATGATTTGTTGTTATCATTATCTTCTATCTCGGTTGAGCCCAGGCCGTTACCAACCATAAGATCATAACCAAATTTTAGCTTTCCAAGATCATGCCCTTGCAACGCAATTCCTGTTGTATGCAATGGAATTACGTTTGCAATAAAAAGCAAAGGGCGGTCAATAGTGGGATAAAAAAGTTTGCCGTGATGATATGTATCGTTCCAATAATCAACAGGCGTGTGATGTTTACCAAAAAGTAAATTGTGGTTTCCTTTAATATTGTATTTCATTATTACCCTTTCTATTTCAACAGCGAATTTCGTTCCCACAGAATGATCATCATATCGAAAAACTGTTTCGCTGAGGAATGAAAGCCTGTCAGTAATATCTGACGTAATTAAGATGTCCTGCTCACTAAAACCGAAAGATATTTTTTTATCAAGGTAAGTAACAGATGCAGCACTGAAGCCTCTTACCTGCGTATTTTGGGCATTAGAAGGATAGTAAAAAAATACACCAATAACCCCCGCAAATAAATAAAAGAATTGTTTCATCCTTGTTGGCATTAGGTGATACAAAGAAATAAATTTAGTTGATAAAATTAAAAAGCACTATTTGGGCATGACCTTCAATAGATCGACAGATAATATTTTATACAGTTTTTGATGTAGATAAAATTAAAATATTTAAGGTCAGCGGATCAGTACGGACTCCTGCATTACACCAGCATCGGTTTTTATTATTAATTTATAACTGCCTGTCGCGCTTTCCGGTATTTCTGCATCTAAAATATTACTACCCTTCTGAACATTTTTTTGCATATTTTTTACCAACCTTCCTGCATTATCAATCAGCTTCAAAAATATTATCTCATCATTTTTTGAAACCAAATTAACGTGCAAAATGCTTCCTGCCTTTATAGGATTTGGATAAATTCCTTTTATAAAAGTGGTAGTAGCTTTTAATATAACGTTCGCTATTCTGGAATAAGTTTTAGAACCATCTTTATCTACTAAAGCTAACCTGTAAAAAATAGGCTTTTCAAAATAAGAAGGATTATTATCAGTAAAGCTGTAACTCTTGGCAAGGCTGCTATTGCCCGAAGAAGCGATTTTGCCTATATCATCAAACCGTATGTTGTCGTTACTCTTTTGAATTATAAAATGATCGCTGTTTATTTCCTGAGCTGTTTGCCATGATAATAATACGCTACTGTTTTTAATAACTGCATTAAATGAATATAGAGTAACTGGTAAGGCAGATTCTAAAGATAATTTTGTGCCAGTATAAACAGAGTCGAGAGAAGTAGCCAAGCCATCGCCATCTGCAGCATTGCCGGCAAAGTTAAAGGTTACCGTTCCACTACCTGCCGGAGGCGAAGTCCATATTAAATTACTATAAGTATAGGATGTACTTGCCGCCACGAGAGGCGCCATATAATGAGTTAAATCGCCAGGAAATAAGCCCGTATTGTTTACTGCTGCAGTATCAAGAGCGGGATTATTATTTGTGGTGGAAAATGTACCTATCGTTGTTCCACCTGAGCCTTTAGCAGAAATCGCAAATCCCCATCTTGTTCTGGTAGCAGCCGGATTTGTTATAGTTAAAGTAAAGGGATAAGCTGTATTAGCTGTATAGGCAGCCGGCAATCCGGATACGGTCACACTACCGCTACCAGCATTAGGATTTCCATTACCGTGGCAACCTGAATTACCACAAGTTAAAGCAGGGGAAACAGCGCCTGTATATCCAGTTGGAGGTTGTGGCTTATTGTTGAACAATACAGCGGATGTTCCGATAATAAGAACAAGAATTCCTACAATAAGATAAGTAGATTTCTTAAGCATAAAAATTGATTTAGTTTGCCAGATAAATATGAAAGAACAGAGTTAATATGTTTTTTAATATTTTTCAGCCATTAGCGGGCGAGCATCATAGATAAAGGAAAATAAAAACCGAAATAGTTCAGTTGATTGGAAAGGTTCAGGTATCTAAATTAATGAATAATTTAATTTAAAAAGAAATTAAAAAATGTCAAATTTCATTGTCAATTAGACTGACTGAACACATTCAATAAAATTTAAAATAAAATCATATAGCGGAGTAAGTTCATAAATCAGGAGTCAGTTATCCGGAGCCCCACTATTTAACCAGCAAATAATTCTATTTTTTTGATCAGAAGAAAGCGAGTCCGGTGGTAGTGGCATGCTACCGGAACTTACCTGGATTTTTATTTCTAATCTTTTGGCGAAAACCTGGGTATAATTAGTCAGTGGGCCACCGCTATTAATACTGCCGGTACCATGACAACCCGGGCTGGTGGCGCAACGTGTATTTATTATTGGTTGCACATCTGCAGCAAATTTGAAAGATAAACCATTACATGGATCGGTTGATTTTATACAGTCACATTTTCCGCAACTCTCTACAATTAGAGAAAGACTAACAATAAAACCGGCAAAAATTATTAACTTTTTCATTTCAATATTTGAAGATAATAAAAGAAGGTAAGATTAGTAAACCGGTAGTACTTTTTATTTACTACCGCGAGTCTTTTAATTTTTTTAGCCCGGTTGTATATTTATGCGCCAATGTCATTTGCCGGTAACGTAATGATAAACTCAGTAAATTCTCCCACTTTTGTTTCGGCCCTCATTTCCCCCTGGTGGCCTTTTGTAATAATATCGTAGCTTAATGAAAGCCCAAGGCCGGTGCCTTGTCCGGAAGGCTTTGTAGTAAAGAATGGAAGAAATATTTTATCAATTACCTGCTTCGAAATGCCCATGCCGTTGTCCCGCACTCTTACTTCTATCCTATCGTTGTGAGCGGCGCCTTTTATCCTTTTAGTAGTTAATAAAACAGTTGGCTGGTACCCTTGCTCAGCAGCATCTGCAGGTTTATTTTGTTGGAGAAGTTTATTTTTTTCGGTGACAGAATAAAATGCATTGTTGAATAAGTTTAATAACACTCTCCCAATCTCCTGTGGTATAATACTAATTTTTCCCCCAGGCGCAGAGAGGCTTTCATCAAAATCTGTTTTCATTGTTGCATTGAAACCTGCCTGGCCGGCAGACAGGGATTTGTCTTTGGCCCGCAAGCCATGATAGCTTAGCCGGAAATATTCCCAGGCTATGGCATTAATGTCGGAAGGTTCTTTCTGGCCTTTGCTGCTACGTGAATGAAGAAGCATACCTTTTACTATATCATCAGCCCGCTTGCCATGGTGAGCAATTTTCGTAAGGTTTTCGGTTATCATATCGATAGCGCTTTGGATATTTTCCTTTCCTGCATCGGTTAAGTTTTCCTTCGCAAGATATTGCTTCATCTCATGAAGAAGCTCATTGTTTACTTCAGAAAAATTGTTTACAAAGTTTAAAGGGTTTTGTATCTCATGTGCAATGCCGGCGGTAAGCTCACCGAGTGAAGCCATCTTTTCTTTTTGTACCAGTTGCAATTGCGTTGCCCTAAGATTATTTATAGAAATTTCGAGGGCTTCTTTTTGCTCGGTTAGTTCGGCGGTCCTTTCGTCTACTCTTTTCTCAAGTAATTCATTCTGGTGGGTGAGAGACCGTTGTTCGCGGGTGTACGCTTCCTGTATGTCTTTATGGTACTGTATCTTTTTCCGCTGGCTGGAGATAAAAGAAATTAGAAAACTTGTAAAAAGCAATACCATTGCCGAGATACCGATGATGACCCTTTCTTCCGTATTAATTTGAAGCAGGTACATAAAATGCTTTTGTTATAAAAATACAAAGTATAATATAAGCTACATTGTGAACATCCCACATATTGTTTGCAAGATGACGATTTTCCGTGATCATAGGAACATAAAATAAAAACACAAAAAAATTAGCCACTACATAAATACTAAGGCCCGTGACTATCCAGAAATCTTTATTGCCTGCCAGAGTTCCTTCTGCCTCTTTTAATTTAGAAAGATAAAACAGCATGCAATACACCAGCAGCAAAAAAGCCTCCATAGCAAAAAGATTTCCGCTTATGTGATCACGGAAAAAAAAGTCCTCATAAAAGCCAAAATCAACAATTAAAAACAAGCAAAATATTAAAGGAATTATTTTCTTTAGGGTTTTATAAAAAGATTGCCTGGGAAGAAAGAAAAAATAACTAAAACAGGCAAACCTTATTATTGAATGAATATTGTATAAAGGGTTATTGCTTAATACAATTCTTGAATTGATGATGTTAATGGATAAAATTATATCCCCTGTTATATTTAAAATTAGTGCCAGCCATAAATACAAAATTATAGGCCGCAAATATTTAGGTTGTTTTTTTTTTAATATTAAAACAGCTAATGGTATCAGCAAGGCCCATACTTCCGACCAATTTAAAATTGATTTAAAAAAATCACTCATATAGGGTCTATTTTAAATCGCTCAGAGCATTGCATCTCTGAAAAATACATCTTATATTTATTAAAATAAAGTAGTTAGTGGTGAGGGGTGCATTCCCAATTGTCGCTCTGGGTTAAAGGTTGTCAACCTTTCAGATAGAGTTTGAAATTTAAATTACCTTGTTGAAAGGTTGACAACCTTGCGGCATTTTGAAATGCACCCGTCGTGAGAATCCTTTTTTGAAAATACTATAAAATAAATTATTATGATATCTTATGCCAAATTAAAACTTTCAAAACAACAATACGATGATCTTACTAATGATGGCGTCATAAGACGAAAAAATGTTCTTGTTTTTCAGTTTACTTACCCCATGCAAAGCAGCCCATTTCCCACTTTAAAGGCCTACGCTATGAAACATAATCACCAGGATATACCTGGAACGGTGCCTGTAAATTTAGATTACGCCGACACAACACCGACCGCTGATTTATCAGAACCTGGAGAACAGGTGATAGGGGATCTGCAAATACAATATGGAGATATAGAACAACTAAAAAAGGATTCTAATCCAGGGCATAAAGAAATTTATGATTACTTACTTTTTGAACCTGTGTTCGATAACACCAACCACCATGTATATTTTGATGTATCTGTGTTCCCTCACACAAACATTGATCTAACTAAAGTAACGAAGAGCCTGAATCCATCTCCTCCGGCTGGTGCTGAGTAAGTATAGGCTAAAATATATTGAATTAACTTCGCTTCAGACACATCTTCATTTCAGGTATGGCAACATAATTTCAAATTCTGCTAACTCGCCTTCTTTAGATGTTGCCTTTATTTCCCCCCGTGTGCTTTAATAATACCATGGCTTAGCGAAAGGCCTAAACCCGTTCCTTGTCCGATGGGTTTTGTTGTGAAAAATGGCTAAGTTCTTCCCGCCACTTTTTTCTCTAACGTTTGGGCATACCCGCTTAATTCGTTTTGTGCTATTTCAGGTTGCGGGCCATTTGGTTGAAATTGCTTGTAAGCTTTCCGATTTCAACAATAGGGCAGCGCACAAGTAACCAATTACAGGTGCGAGATACCGGGGCTGCTTAGGTTTTATTACCAGTTGAAATAATGGTATCAGTAAAGCCCATATTTCTGACCAATCGAAAATCAATCTCAGCGCGTGGGACATTCAGAATATTGTTTGCTTAAACACGTTTGGTAAACTTGCGTAAATGAAAATTACATTTCAAATTTAATAAACTGAAACTAAACTCATCCGTATAATGCGATAATTGTTTATTTCAACATAAAAAATTGCGATTAATCAATGCAAGTAAAACCAGAAAATGAAACCGCTTATAAAAAAGGGAACCCATCAAAAAAAAGTTAGCTTAAATAAATTCTACACAGGCAAGAAAATTAAAAAATCCGTGTACTCATTTTCTTTCGTCTCTACTTTTATTTCTCCTCCGTGGGCTTTTATAATATCGTAGCTTAAAGACAAGCCTAAGCCGGTGCCTTGCCCGGAAGCCTTGGTAGTAAAGAATGGCTGAAAAATTTTATCAATGATATTTTGAGGAATGCCATTGCCATTATCGCGGATGGAGATGACAACCCCTAAATTCCCTGTCCCAGGGACTTCTTTTGGAGAAGGGGACTTTGCAGCACTTGTGCTCACAGAGATTTTAGGTCTGTATTCGGGTTGCCCTTTTTCAGGAAAGTGCTTCTTCGCTTTTTCTGCAACAGCATAAAATGCATTATTAAACAAGTTCAATAATACTCTTCCGATATCCTGTGGAATGATATTTATTTTTCCCGCAGCGGACGAAAGTTCCGGAGCGAAATTAGTTTCCATGGTTGCATTTGCCACAGGTATTCCTTCGGAAAACATTTTGTTGGTAGCATCCTTCGCATCTTTAGCCCGCATACCATGATAGCTCAATCTTAAATATTCATCAGCAAGGGCGTTAATATCGGTTGGCTCTTTTTGCCCGGCACTCGATCTGGAATGTTGAAGCATTGCTTTTACAATGGCATCGGCACGATTTCCATGATGATTTATTTTTTGTTCATTCTCACGAATATTATCTGCTATTTCAATTGCAGCCTGCTGATCGCCGTTTGCCAGTCCGGCTTTTAATTCATCAATCAATTCCGTATTTACCTGCGAGAAATTATTAACAAAGTTCAACGGGTTCTGAATTTCATGAGCAATGCCTGCTGTTAACTCACCAAGCGAAGCCATCTTTTCAGATTGGATAAGCAGAGATTGCGCGGATTTAAGATCTTCAAGTATTTGATTAAGGTCTTTGGTTCTTTGATATACCTGCTGTTCCAATTCCCTGTTAAGCGCTATTGTTTCTGCATTGGTAATATAATTATTTCCCGATAATCTAAAATCGGGAACCGAGCCATGTACATGCACAATCAGCCATTTGTTGTTGAACCAATTTAATATTACCGTATTACGTAAAAGCTGCCTTTCATCTTTTCCTGCTATCTCCTGTATCCATTCAATTTCACTTTCAACCCAGGCCATTGTATCTATAATAGATATCCTTTCCCATAAAATTTTAATTTTGAAAGGTTTAGGGTATTGTTCAATTCCTTTCTTATTTATTGTAATGTATTCCTGTTTATCAGCGGCCTTTTCATGTAATCCCGATCCGATAAAAGTTACAAAATCGGCGCACAAAGAAAAACGTAAATCCACATTTCTATCAGCCAGCGCCTGCCAGAAAAGATTATGTATTTCCAGGATGTGTGTCCTTACTTCATCAGCAATTGGAGTATTCACAAATAATTTTATTTAAAAAGTTCTTTCAATCCCACTATCCCTTATTAAAAAATTTTGCTACAATCAAAAACGCAATCACCGACAACACAAGCCCAAACATAAAAACATTGTAAGATATTTTAAGCAGCCGATATTTCTTTGCTAACACCTTTCCCTGTTCATATAGATTTCTCAACATCACGACATACAGGGATTGCTTGTCGCTCATAATATACTGCATAACGTCATTGTATTCATCAAATTCCATGGTAAAAAAATTTCCGAAAAAAAGCAGGTTAACTTTATTTTGCTGAAAATCACTTGCGGTAAAGTCTCGTTTGGCAACATTTGGCCTTGTAGCTAATACTGAAAAAATGATAGTGACCAGGCTCGTAACTAAAAGCATTATCATTGGGGCATTTAATTTTAAATGAAAATTAAATTTTGCCGATACTACGCCCAGTATCAGGGAAGTAATAATAGTATTTACTGAAATCATTATATGCGCCTTGGTATCGGCCTGGCTGCTTAAGCGCTGGCTATTAGCGGAGGCAGTTCTAAACATGGTTTCGATTGTTCTATCTGCAGAGTTGGCTTTACTTTCTTTGCTTTCTTTGCTTTTCTCTCTTTCAATATTTTTGTTCTTTTCTATAGTGTTATTTATTACAGATTTATCAGCCAATATGGAGGCGATAGAATTTTCGGTTAATGATAGCAAAGGATTTTTTTGCTTTAGCCTTTCCAGGTTTTGTTGTTTGGTAGTATTTAGCCGGCTCTTACAATATTCGGTATAGTATTGATGGCGTTCCAGCATGAGAATGGTATTCTTTTTCCATTCATTTTTATCAATAGTGCTATTATTAATTAATTCAGATTCTTTGCGCTTTAATTTATTATAGGCTGAAAAATTTTCAATGCCTAAATAAAATGAATCCGCATCGCAAATAATTTCCGCCAGGGGTGTATCAGGTGTAGCATTGTCCACAGTGGAGAGCATGCATTTTTTTATAGCTTCTATTGTTTCGTTGGTTACACCCGACTTCGCTAAAAATTCGCCGGCGATATCAGCGCTTGCATAAACAGGCCGCGATGTATCTTTATAATAACCGGCATACAAGAACCACGCGGCAGACATCACAATAAAATATTCATCATCATTTAAGGAAGCATGTTTTGCAATTTGTTTAGCAACAGCTACCACATTTTGTGTGTGAAAAAAATTATGATAAATCAACTTTGGATTATCATGCTTACGCATGTATTTGGAAATAAAAGCTTCTATTTCTCTTAGCAATATTTCGTAATTCATACACAGGTTTTACTCTATTAAAATTACTTTAATGATTGGAGATTACGCCAGTTACTGTTGAATTTAAATCGCTGGCAGTATGCAAGTAAATACGGCCCCTTCGCTTTCTTTACTATCCACTTCGATCTCACCGCTACTTGATTTTTACAACATCATGCCCAAAGCTAAAACTGCAAAGGCAGCAATAGCAACAACAGTATTTTTAAGAATGGTTTCATTTAAATATTTTAGCTGATGGGCAGTTGAATTATGAATATGCTTCCTTCACCTTCTTTGCTCTCTGCTTTTATTGTTCCGTTATGTTCTTTAGTGATGATATCATAAGCTAATGACAAACCCAAACCTGTTCCTTGTCCTGTTGGTTTTGTAGTAAAGAATGGTTGAAAGATCTTATCTACTATGTTTTGCGGAATGCCGTTACCATTATCTTTTACACTGATTGAAAGCTTACCTGTAATTTTTTTTGTGGTGATGAAAACGGCGGGCTTATAATTTTCACCATCAGTTTTCTTTTTTTCATTTACAGAATAAAGTGCATTGTTGAATAAGTTGAGCAACACTCTTCCAATATCCTGCGGAACAATATTTATTTTACCCTCGACGGAGGAGAGGCCTCTATCAAAATCTGTCCCGATAGCAATTGGGACTGCATTAAAACTTTTCTCTTTTGCACGCAGGCCATGATATGCTAATCGTAAATATTCATCACATAAAGCATTGATATCTGTTGGTTCTTTCGTGCCTGATGTTTGCCTTGAATGTTGCAGCATGCCTTTTACAATAGCATCGGCACGTTTGCCATGATGGTTTATTTTTTCTTCGTTCGCTATAACATCTTTCGCAATTGATTTTGCATCATCGTAATTCCCTTTATCTATTTCTTCATTTAATTCAACAAGCATTTCTTTATTCACTTCAGAAAAATTATTCACGAAATTTAAAGGATTTTGTATTTCATGTGCAATGCCTGCAGTGAGTTCGCCAAGGCTTGCCATCTTTTCGCTTTGTATTAACTGGGCTTGTGTTGATTTTAATTCTGTTAATGTGCTTTCTACTTTTTCTTTTTGTTGCTGAAGCAACGCATTTGCTATTTTTTTATGACGGTTGTTGCGGTAAAGAATAATACCAATAATAGTTAAGGCTGTTAAGGCTGCAAGAAGTATATAGATTTTTATGCGATTGTTGTATTCCGTTTGAGCTTTTTCTAATTGTTGCTGCTGTAGTTCTTCATTAAATTTAAAACTCAAAATTTGCCGTTGCTTTTCCTGGTTAAATAAACTGTCTTTGGCATTCGTTGCCTGGTGATAATAATCAAGCGCCTTTTTACTATCAGTCTTTTCATAAACATTCGCCAGCAAAAAGTAAGATTGCAACAGCTCTTTATTGAATTTTTTTTGTTGTGCAATATTTAATGCTTTATTTCCAAAATAAATTGCAGAATCTGCATGCCCTGTTTCGTTATATAATTGCCCGATACTCACATACGCACCTGCCAAATCTTTTAAATTATTAATACCACTTAAAGAATCAATACTTTGTTTATAATATTGAAAAGCTGTTTTGGTGTTTTTCATTTTGGCATGTACACGCCCGGCTATTAAATATATCCATCCTATATCAACATCAGGAGGGAGGCTTACTGCTTTATTAAGGTAGGCAAGAGCAGAATCAAGGTTATTCATTTCATAATAGACCGAACCAACCATTGCACTGGTCATACTAAGACCAAATGAACCTAATTGGGACTTAATTTTCATTGCTTCCAAACTATAATGCAATGCTTCCTGGTAGTC
>JALYYM010000405.1 GCA_030946565.1 Bacteroidota bacterium
TATATTTTTGAACCAGGGAGCCCGGTAAGTTTTTTACCAAATTTTCTGCTTCATCTCGTGCACAAATTATCACAGAGACAGGATGTGTCTGCGTAACATTTTTTATTTTTTGCGTAAATAAAGCAAGCCGTAAAAAGAAAAATGAATAATAAAAAAGTTGCACAAGTGTTAAGAGACAGAATGAAATAAAAAGCCATCCCTGCCAATGAGAAGTTAGTTCGGTCCAGTGCATAAGCCGCAAAAATAGTCGACTTAATGTAATTTTTTTTACTTCTTTCCTTTCGAAAAAGAAACGCTGATTTTGTAATTGCCTGAGCTTCTGCCCATAAAATTTCTTACTGTTATATTTGCCATCTCTCTTCTAAACGAAGGTGATATTTTATGGCTTCACTACAATTCGAGCTGCAGGCTACAGATCCTAAAACCAAGGCCAGGACAGGGAAAATAACTACTGGCCATGGCGAAATCCGCACGCCTATATTTATGCCCGTTGGAACTGTTGGAAGTGTAAAGGCGGTAACACAACAGCAGTTAACCGCTGATATACATGCACAAATTATTTTAGGTAATACATATCATTTGTATTTACGCCCTGGCCTGGAAGTATTGGAAGCGGCAGGCGGTTTACATAAATTCATGCATTGGGATAAACCCATACTAACCGATAGTGGTGGCTACCAGGTTTTTTCACTTAGCGGTACCCGTAAGTTAACAGAAGAAGGCGCGCTTTTTCAAAGCCATATTGATGGGAGCAAGCATTTATTTTCACCAGAGATTGTGATGGACATACAGAGAACAATCGGTGGCGATATCATAATGGCCTTTGATGAATGCCCGCCAGGTGGAAGTGAACATGAGTATGCGAAAACATCTATGGAGTTAACGCACCGCTGGCTTGATCGATGTTTCAACCGGTTTAATGAGACAAAAGACATGTACGGCTATACACAAAATTTGTTTCCAATTGTGCAGGGTGGCGTTCATCATGATCTGAGAAAAATTTCCTGTGAGTTTATCGCATCAAAGGATGCAACAGGTAATGCGATTGGCGGCTTAAGCGTAGGAGAACCTACTGAAAAAATGTACGAGATATGTGAATTGTGTTGTGATAATCTACCTGCAAATAAGCCGAGATATATAATGGGAGTTGGCACACCATGGAATATACTTGAATGCATTTCGCTCGGCGTTGATATGTTTGATTGTGTAATGCCGACACGCAATGGAAGAAACGCTATGCTATTCACCGGTAATGGAGTAATAAATATTGACAATAAAAAATGGGAGAAAGATTTTTCACCTATAGACGAGGGAATTGCTTGCGAGGTGAGCAATTACTACAGCAAAGCGTACCTGCGCCATTTAATCAAAGCAAAAGAAATTTTAGGATTGCAAATAGCAAGCATACACAACCTTGCATTCTACCTCGATATAACCACTAAAGCCCGTGAACATATTGAGGCAGGAGATTTCAATTATTGGAAAAATGAAATGATCGTGCAATGGCAACAGCGTTTATAAGTGTAAATGTTTTTTTGGTATTGGCCTTTAATGATTTGAATTTTATAAAAAGTCATTCGTTCATCTTTTAAGTTTTAACTTTCATTGAAGCTTTAACGAATTTCAAATAAAATTTTTTATCTCATCTTTGTGTTTTATCTAATGAAAATGTAGCCGGAACTTATGAACAACATTATACTACGGAACCCACACCACCACACAATACCTTAAAACTTTTCATTTATGCTAAAGTGGACTCTTATATTTTCTTTACTATTTTTTGTTTCATCTTTTTCTTTTGCGCAGCAAAATAATATAGAGATAAAAGGTACTGCTGCCAAATATTATATAGAACATACAATTGCTCCTAAAGAAAATTTTTATAGTGTTGGCAGAATGTATAATATACCGGCAAAAGATATTGCAGCTTATAATAATCTTCAATTTGAAAATAGCCTCAGTATTGGGCAAACAATTAAAATTCCACTCACCGAAAATAATTTTGCTCAAACCACAACGGCAAAGACCGGCGAAATTTTTGTGCCTGTTTATCATTCCGTAGAACCTAAGGAAGGTTTATACAGGGTAAGCGTGAATTATAATAAAGTGCCACTTGATGTTCTTAAAAAATGGAATCACCTCCAGTCTGATGAGGTTAGCGCCGGGCAGTCCTTAATAATCGGCTATCTTAAGGTAGATAAAAATGAATCGCCACTTGCATCAACGGGTATTTCACAAGGCACAGCAAAATCTTCAGTTACTAAAACAGACCCAAAACCTGAAAATGTAAAGCCTGCTATCACGCCCGATAGATTGCCCCCAGTAAAAAATCCTGATGTACAAAAAGAGGAAACGGCAAGTAATACAACACAACAACCGGCGCAACCGCCAGCAGAAAAAGTAACCACGGTGAAAACAAGAAGCACAGTAAACTTTGCCGGTGGCTATTTTAAAAAATTATACGAAGACCAGGCAAATCAAAAGCCACCTGTAAATGAAGCAGGCAGCGCTGGTGTATTTAAATCTACAAGCGGCTGGCAGGATGGAAAATATTATTGCTTTAATAATGATGCACTGCCGGGAACAATCATAAAGATCACTGATAATGCTACTGGTAAAAGTGTATTTGCAAAAGTGCTTGATATAATTCCGGAGATAAAACAAAATGAAGGCCTATCCGTGATCGTTAGTAACTCTGCTGCTGAAGAATTAGGAACCGGTGAGAATAAATTCGATTGTGCTCTGACGTTTGTAAAGTGATTACAGAGGTCACATTCTCCAACCTCTTAGAAAATCATCAACAAGCATTTTCTTCTTCCCTTCGATCTGTAATTCTTTCACTGAAATGTAACCATCATTGCAGGAAAATTTTAAAAATGATTTATTATCAGACATTACTTTACCGGGCTTTTCATCACTGTTGATCTGCTCTTTTGCCGAAGTAAATATTTTTAATTTTTTATCTTTTAAAAAAGTAAACGCTGCGGGATAGGGAGACAGCCCACGAATAACATTATAAATTTCATTTACATTTTTATTCCAATCTATCTCCCCTGTTTCAGCCGTTATTTTTGGCGCATGTAATAGTTTGGGGGAAGCTCCCTTATTCTGTTGAAGTTCTTCTTGGTTAGTTTCTTTTAGCTTTCCTCCTGATATTTCATTCACCGTTTGGAGTAATAATTTTGCTCCCGTCTCTTTCATGCGATCATATAATTCACCGGCAGTTTCTGTGTCGCCGATATTAATTTTTTCCTGCAATAAAATATCGCCGGTATCTATCTCGTGTTTCAGTTTAAATGTTGTTACGCCAGTCTGCTTTTCACCATTAATGATCGCCCAGTTAATAGGCGCTGCGCCGCGGTATTGTGGCAATAAAGATGCATGAAGATTAACAGTTCCTAATGACGGCATGTTCCAAACTACTTCAGGCAACATGCGAAAAGCAACAACAATTTGCAGGCCTGCATTCAGGGATTTCAATTCGGAAATGAACTCAGCATTTTTTAATTTTTCGGGCTGCAGGATTTTTAAGTTTTGGGCTAAGGCATATTTCTTAACGTCGCTTTCTGAAATTTTCATTCCCCTTCCTGCGGGCTTATCCGGCGCGGTTATCACGGCTACTATATTGTAGCCATTCTCTAAAAGTATTTTTAAGGAAGGAACTGCAAAGTCCGGGGTTCCCATAAAAATGATGCGGAGTTTTTTCATTCAAAAAACTATATGGATTTTAATTCTCTCTCGAAAAAAAGCTTTCCCTGCGAGATAATTTTATTTTTCAGCTCAATGTTAGAAATTGAATTAAAATCAACAATGTCAAACGTAAATGGTAACGGAAGATCATCTAACAGTGCCGACAACTTATTGATGCTATTTCTTGTAATATTTTCCCCATAAACAGCCAGGTCAATATCCGAAGAAGGCCGGCAAATATCTTTTGCACGTGAACCAAAAATCAACACTTTTTCAATTTCATCTATTGACAAAAGCGTTTTTTGAATCAGTAAAAATTGTTCACTTGTTAAGCCGAATTTCATTATTTACCTGATTGATTTGAGATTTTAGCTTTGAAGCCTGTCAGTAATGATAAATATTGTAATTGAATTTTATCAAAAATTTCGAGTGCCAGGGTTTCATCATATAAATGGGTTGACTTGTTTCTATCCTCAAGCATATTTATCCATTCCTGCCCATCTGATATGATACCATCACGAAACGCTTGTTTTATTACGGGCTTAGGACCTTTTAAATCAATATAGCCTCTTGAGTTTAAAATATCCTGGATTGTTTTCCAGGCAAGCTCCATAGTAAATTCAAACCGCTGAATGACACCGTCTTTTTCTAAAACAGAAACTTTCTTTTGTTGCAGAGCCGTTTCAAGTTGATGCAACGCCCTGCAAAAATTTTCAAATCTTTCTATCCATCTTTCCTCTTCCATATTACTTAATTTTCATTATTCAAAATCTTTGTACAGCAAATATTTCTTCCTGATCTTTTTAAAATTACTTAATCCAGGCTCCCACGTTTTTCTCATCTCACTTTCTGTAGTACCATCTTTTATTTGTTGCATCAATACATCATTTCCCGCAAGGCGATTAAAGTGCGCAGATTTCAAAAAGAAGTTTTCCTTATCAGGAAATAATTTATAAGCCTGCATGATCCATTTAAGTTGAATCTTATCATCAACTTGCGCTAATACCTGCGCAGGCGTACCGGAAATATCCCAGCCATAACAAACCTGCCCGTTAAGTTTAGGATCTGTGGCGCCTTCCCGTGGCTCTGGCGTAAATGAAACTAAATTTTTAGGCAGAGAAGGATGCCCAAAAAGTTGAAAAGGTTTATCTGTGCCGCGGCCTTCACTCAACACGGTTCCTTCAAAGAAGCAAGTGGAAGGATACCAATAAATGGATTGGATGGAAGGAAGATTGGGTGATGGCCTCACCGGCAAAACATATTTGCTGTTATGATCGTAATTCACACATTTAATTACCAGAAAGTGAAAAGGTGTATCAATAGAATTTTCGGCATGCTGGTAATAAGAATATTTTTTGTTGGCCTCGTCACTCAGCCATTTTTCCCCGGCTATCATAAATGCATATTCACCTAACGTCATGCCATACACGATGGGGACAGGTTGCATGCCCACAAAGCTTTTATATTTCAAATCTAGTACCGGGCCATCTACATAAAATCCATTAGGGTTAGGGCGATCGAGTATCAAAAGTGGCTTTGAATTTTCGAAGGCCGCTTCCATATAATATTGAAGTGAAGAAATAAAAGTGTAAAATCTTGTGCCGACATCCTGTATGTCAAACAACATTATATCAACCCCTTCGAGGCCTTCCTTAGCAGGTTTGTTATGTTTTCCATAAAGGCTTATTACTTCAATTCCAGTTTCTTTATCAATAAAATTTTCAACCTTTCCCCCATCATTTACATTTCCCCTAAAACCGTGTTCCGGCCCGAATATTTTTACCACCTTCACGCCACTTTTCATCAACGTATCTACGAGGTGAGTATGTTGAACCATTGATGTCTGGTTAGCAAACACCGCAACACGCTTACCTTTTAAAAGAGGAATATATACATCCGTTCTTTCTGCGCCAGGTATAATTTTTTTCTGCGATGTCGCAGCGGACGCAGCCACCAGCAGCCAACACACAATAAAAGCTATTCTTTTCATTTGGTAAATTTCATTAAAATTTTTTTATGCAACCAGGTTACTTTTACATTATTATTATGCGCAGATGGGCATGATGCTCAAAAGCTAATGATAAGTTTGATTTTTCTCATTACTTAATTATTAGTTACTTTACGAGCATCAGTAAGATGCTTGAAATTTACAAACTCTTCATTTTTTAATGAGAGAATAATAAATAAAAAGATTATGACTAAAGCAAAAAAAGGTGATGTAGTGAAAGTGCATTATACAGGAAAGCTGACTTCAGGCGATCAGTTTGATTCAAGCGAAGGACGCAGTCCGCTGGAGTTCAAAGTAGGCGCTGGGCAAATGATTGCAGGGTTCGACAGTGCCATTCCCGGGATGGCGGTCGGCGAAAAAAAGACTGTTACTATTGCGCCCGCAGATGCATATGGTGAAAAACAGACAGAAGCAATTATCGATTTTCCAAAATCAAATATACCCGCTGATCTTACACTTGAACCCGGAATGAAACTGCAATTGCGCAATGAAGCAGGGCACCCGATTCCGGTAGTAGTAACTGAAGTGAAAGATGAAACTGTGGTATTAGATGCAAACCATGAACTTGCCGGAAAAGAATTGGTATTTGATATCGAACTGGTAGAAATAGCAGCCCCCTAACCCCCGAAGGGGGAATGCAAAGCTTGAACGGTTGCTTGACAGCCTAAAGAATTATGCATTTTTACTTCAAAGATCTGGAAGAATTTTTAGGTTAGGGGTAACCCAAAATATTGTCCCTTCCCTTCGGGATCCCGATTGCTATCGGGAGGGGATGGGCTCTTAATACTCCATTTTTCTCAAACTCGGCGCCTTGAACCAGGTAGCAATTACCACAAGCAATGTTAGGCTTCCCCCGATAACTACAGATGGGATCGTTCCAAAAAGTTTGGCAGTTACGCCACTTTCAAATTGTCCTAATTCGTTACTGGAGTTCACAAACATAGAGCTTACGCTTATCACTCTTCCGCGCATATTATCAGGCGTTTTCAATTGAGTAATTGTGCCTCTAACGACTACGCTTATCCCATCAAGTATTCCTGAAATTAAAAGTGCAGCAAATGAAAGAAAGAAAAGTTTGGAGATGCCGAAAACAATAATGCAAACTCCGAAACCAGCTACAGCGACCAACATCTTTTTGCCATGATGCTTTTTCATGGGGAAAAGAGTAAGTATGATAACTATTATGATAGAACCAAGGTCTGCCGCGCCATTCAAAAAACCAAAACCTTCCGGCCCGACTTTTAAAATATCGCGGGCGTAAATAGGTATCAACGCAACTGCACCACCAAAAAGGACTGCAAAAAGATCAAGGGAAAATGCGCCCAACAATTCTTTTGTTTTTAAAACAAATTGCAATCCTTCTTTTACACTTTCCCACGTGCGGATAGCGCCCTTTACATTTGAGGCAGGCTTAGCCTTTACTTTGTATAAAAAAAAGAAGGAAACAATTATAAAAGTGCAGACCACTATCAGCGTACCTGTTATTCCCAGCCCGGCTATTAAAAAGCCTCCGGCAGCATGGCCGGTTACAGAGGCAGAAAGCCAGGTTCCCTGGCTCCATGTAGTAGCATTTTGCAAATCATTTCTTGGAACAATGTAGGCTATCATAGCGCCGAATACCGGGCCGGTAAACGAACGGATAACACCGGTGCAAAAAATTACAATGTAAATGCAAATAGCTATCCAATGGTTGCTCAAATGATGGGCCGTGAACCGGCTGGAAATGAAAACCAGCAAGCCAACAGCAACGAAATAAAATACAACACCCTTGAGAAGTAGCTTTCTTTTTTCACTTTGATCAATTATGTGACCCGCATAGAGCGCCAGCGACACGGCAGGAATTACCTCTGAAAGTCCCACCAGGCCAATAGCGAACGGATCATTGGTAAGTTGATAAATCCACCAGCCAACTAATGTTGCCATCATTCTAAGCCCCATTATAAATATAAATCTGCCGGCTAAAAGATTGCGATATTCAGGTATCCTTACAGCAATAAAAGGGTCATTCCTTTCGGCAGTCATTAGCGTTGTTTAAGAAAGGGTTAGGTATTGCTGGCTCTCGTCATAATCTTTGTCAAGGGCCTCCAACACAGCATTCAGATGTTTTTCATTCCCTAAAAAGTCAGCGGTTGATGCATCAATAAAGATTGTCTTTATATTATGTTGTTTTATATACTGCGTATAAGTTTCCTGCAATGAAAAAAGATATTCCGATGCTATGGCTTGCTCATAAGACCTGTTGCGTTTCTTTATATTTTCTTTCAGCTTAGATACCGGTGCATGCAGGTAAATTAAAATATCAGGCTGCAAAACTTGCGGGTTAATAATGTCAAACAATTTCTGGTAAAGCAAAAATTCTTCAACAGGGAGATTTACTTTGGCAAACAACAGGCATTTTGTGAACAGGTAATCTGATATAGTTATGTTTTGAAACATGTCTTTGGTTCTCAATAAGTCTTTCATCTGCTTATACCTTTCGGCCATAAAAAAAAGCTCGAGCGGAAAAGCGTACTGCTGCTGGTTTTCATAAAACTTGGGGAGAAATGGATTATCAGCGAATTCTTCTAAAATTAATCTGGCGTTTAGCCGCTTGCTCAGTAAATGTGCAAGCGTTGTTTTACCTGCGCCGATATTTCCTTCAATTGTTATGAAATTATACTTCATGCTTTTATGCGCCCTGGTAAGACTTAACTATACCCCGGCTTTTATGGAATGTATTTTATAGAATGATCATCCAAAAATAAGGACAGATGTATGAAATGTTTTAAATGAATTGCAAGGCCTGTATTTAATTTGTTGATAATACCTCTACCCGCTGACTGGAGTCACTTTCAAGCTATCATTGCATGTGGATAACAATTCATGAATACTTTTGTGAAGAACAGGATGAACGAAGCCCGGTGATAATTCATCCAATGGAATTAATACAAACCGCCGGTTGGCAATTTCAGGATGAGGGACAATAAGATCCTGCTCATTTATTATGTCTTCATTGAAAAAAAGGATGTCAATATCAATCAACCTCGCAGCGTTTTTTACTGTCCGTAACCGGCCCATTTTCTCTTCAATTTTTAAAATATTTTTCATGGCTTTTTTCGTCGGAAGTTTGGTTTCAATAATGTGTGCCTGGTTATAAAAGTCCGGCTGATCATTGTTTCCCCATGCTTCCGTTTCGTAAATCAACGATGATTTTACAACCTTCCCTATATCTTCTTCCAGCAAGGACAAGGCTTTTTCAAGATTTTCACGGCGGTTGCCCATGTTGCCTCCTACAAGAACGTACAGTTTATTCATGATTAAATTTGCCTTAGCCTTTTATCAAGATTCAATGCCTCGGTTTCCTTGATTTTTACTTTGCTGAAATCTTTATGCAGTGGATTTAGTATAAAATTATTCTCTCTTTCAACTATTGCTGATGGCACCTGCATAATCAAAGATTTATTATCCTTTAGAAATTCTTCGCCTATCCATTGAGTGTATTCCACATGGCTCTTCCAGCCTTCTTTTAATTGGAAAATTTTTATGTCAGTCAATAAATTTTCCGGAAATTCCAGGGTGATAAGTTGGTAGTCAACCGGTGTGTTTTTCACCCTCGTTCGGGCAAGTATTTCTAAAATGCAAAGAGAAATACTTTGAGAAGTGTACAATGCTTTAATGCCCACAGGGTTCCATCTGCCGCCATAAATTGATGCACCTTCGCCTGAAAGATCAGCGGCATATTGCGGAGTAGCTAATCGGTATGCAATCATGCTAAAATGCCGTGTTCTATACGCCCTAACTGATTTAAAACTTTTGTAATACTATCAAAGCTGGCAAGTGAGTGAAGGCCGAGCTCGCCGTCAATACTGTTGGGGTCATCTTTTAGCCAGGTAATAAAACGTGTGCCATTTCCAAATATACTAATGCCCTTCTTTATAACTTTATCTATTAATAAAATTCTGTCTATCACGCTAAAATTAAATGTACTGTTATCTTTAGCATAGCGTTGTAAAGTCCTTTCAGAAATATGGAGAATATCCGACCATTCTTTTTGCGTGAGATCAACCTTATCAGAAATTTTTTTAAATTCGTTAAAGGTAAATTCTTTCGTTAGCCGCATTTGTTTGGAAGGATAATATGCAGCTTCGGGCTCTTCTACTTTGGTAGCTTTAATACTTTTTTGATGCTCACTATTTGCACTTTTTTTCATACATGTCATTTGTCATACAAATATACGACTTTTGTCAAGGTATTCTATTTCCTTTCTTTTATTTTTTCTGAAATAGTTTTGTCATCGCCTAACGAACTTCTTTTGTATAAATATTAAAATTTTCAATGACGAAATATAGCCAGGCCAGGGCAATGTTTGCAATAAGCAAAGCCAGTCTTATAGCAATTTTCAGAAGCCCGTCTGCAGTAGTTTTCGGCTTTGCTTTTCCGTTTATTTTTATTCTTGTCTTTGGTTTTATTGGCGATAGCGGCGGAGCAAGATCTTACAGGATAGCACTGGCAGATAACATAGATACTACAAACCTGTTGTTTAATGCTTTTAAAAATAATAAGGCAGTAACTATAAAACATTATACGGATAAAAAATCCCTTATTACTGACCAGCAAAAGGGGCGTATCGCGGGTGTAATTAATATCCAGAAAAATCCTGCTGGTAATCCACCTTACATTTTTACTTTAAAAAGTACCACCTCAAGCAATGACCAATGGCCACAATTTAAGTCGTTGGCAGAGAGTATCATTAACGGCGTGAGTGAAAACTATTATAAAGGAAGACCGGCATACGCAGCTTTCAATTTTGATTATAAAAAAGATATTGCAGAAATACGCGAATACAAAACGATTGACTTTATCTTACCCGGCCAGCTTGGTTTTTCGCTATTGGCTTCGGGTGTATTTGGTGTCGCCTTTATGTTTTTTAACCTTAGAAATACGTTAGTTTTAAAAAGATTTTTTGCCACACCCATCAGCAGGACCTTTATTATTTTGGGGGAAATGTTTAGCCGCGTAATCTTTCAAATGCTTACGGCTATAGTAATTATATTGGTTGGCTATTTTTTCTTTGGCTTCACATTAATACACGGCTTTGAAACTTTTATGGAAATGCTTCTATTAAGTTTTATCGGCCTCGTTGTATTTATGGGCTTTGGTTTTATTGTGAGCGGATTGGCGAAGAATGACAGCACCATTCCTCCATTTGCCAACCTTATTACCTTGCCTCAATTTTTAATCGGAGGCACATTTTTTTCCATAGAAGTTTTTCCAAAATGGCTACAGCCTATTTCCAAAGCGATGCCACTTACTCATTTGAATAATGCACTGCGTGCCGTGGCATTTGAAGGCCAAAACCTGTGGGATGTAAAACTTGAAATTGGTATTTTATTACTTTGGGGAATTGCAATTTATGCTGTCGCAATAAAAGTTTTCAAATGGGAATAAGCCTCAAATAAAACAAAAGTGACCGAACCGAAAATTTTCAGCATCGCAAATTAAATAACCTTTTTCGGCGGTAAATCAAAAGCAATTGCTTCGTGCTCAAAATGTCCCTTATGCGAGCCATCGCAAAAAGGTTTATTCTGCGAAAGGCCACAACGGCAAATAGAAATAATTTCCCTTCCTTGCAAACCATAGTTATCGCCATTTCTATCCACAATTTCAAAGTCGCCTTCTACCTTGATTGAGCCATTGTTATTCACTGTAATTTTTGTCGCAGCCATTATTTTTTTTGGTCAAAAATAGGGAATAATAAATAGAGGCTTTTGAGGCTCGCAGCCAGGGT
>JALYYM010000418.1 GCA_030946565.1 Bacteroidota bacterium
GATTACTGGTTGGCGCAGGCGTTGGCATTACAAAAGATATCAGTGACAGGATCGCTGCTCTCCAGGAGGTAGGCGTTGACGTTATATGCCTCGATAGCGCACATGGCCATACCAAAGCTGTGATAGAAGCATTACAAAAAGCGAAGAAAGATTTTAAAGAGATAGTAGTGATTGCCGGAAATATTGCTACAGCGTCAGGCGCAAAAGCCCTGGCTGATGCAGGCGCCGATGCGGTAAAAGTTGGTATAGGCCCGGGTTCTATCTGTACCACACGTATTGTTGCAGGGGCAGGCGTACCGCAAATAACATCTCTTATGGAAGTGGCGGCTGCTTTGAAAAATAACAAAGACGTAGGCATTATTGCGGATGGTGGCATTCGCTATACCGGCGATATGGTGAAAGCAATTGCCGCCGGCGCAGATTGTGTGATGATGGGCGGCGTGTTTGCAGGCACAGAAGAAAGCCCTGGTGAAACTATTATTTATGAAGGGAGAAAATTTAAACAATATCGTGGTATGGGTTCGCTGGGCGCAATGGCGCAAGGCAGCAGCGACCGGTATTTTCAGAATGGTGATGAGCAAGCAAAGAAATTTGTACCAGAGGGTATAGAAGGGCGAATTGCTTACAAAGGTTATTTGTCTGAAGTGGTTTATCAATTTACCGGCGGCCTTCGTGCTGGTATGGGCTACTGTGGAGCAAAGGATATCGCGGCACTTCAAAACGCAACATTTATAAAAATAACCAATGCGGGTATGCGGGAAAGCCATGCACATGATATTGAGATAACAAGAGAGGCGCCAAATTACAGCCGGTAGGCTACGATAAAAAATACCTCACAGGTTTTTAAACCTGTGAGGTATGGCCAGCAAACTCAACTTCATATCTTGCACCTCATAAGTAATACCTCATACCTCATCATTCATACCTGATACCTCATCCATGACACCCGATAACAAATGATGGTTACAAAATATAAGATCACTTCACTTTTTATTGCCTGTATATTTTTATTTTCTGCAAGAGGGTTCTCACAAACCGATTCCTGTAATCTGAGAATAAGCTTACTTACCTGTTCGCCGGGCGAAGACTTGTACAGTACCTGGGGGCACAGCGCTATTCGTGTAACCGATGCCGTTAGCCATAGTGATATTGTTTATAATTATGGCACTTTTAATTTTGAAGAGCCGGGTTTCTACAAGAAGTTCATTCGCGGTAAACTTCTTTATTATATCTCCACAGATGACTTTGATTCGTTCCAGGCTTCTTACCGCGAAGATGGGCGTGGTATTACAGAGCAGGGGCTCAACCTTACCTGCGCTGAAAAGTATAATATGCTCCTGCTGTTGCAAGCGAACCTGATGGCAGAGAACCGTTTTTACAAATATGATTTCACCTTTGATAATTGCACTACCCGCCTGCGTGATCTTGTTGAGAAGGCTGCGGCTTCTCCTGTCCATTTTACCGAAATATTAAAAACCCCATTAAGCTTTCGCGACCTTATTTATGAAGACCTCAATTACTATGACAAGCAATGGAGTAAGCTGGGCATTGACATTTTATTGGGCAGCCCGCTTGATGTAAAAATGAAACCCCGCCAGGTAATGTTTCTTCCTGAATATCTTATGAAATCGTTTGATAGCGCCACTATTGGAAGCGAGCCGTTGGTGGCTGCGAAACATAAGTTATTAGATACAATTACTTTCCCAAAAAAGAAAAATATTTTCGCTGATCCACTTTTCATTTTTACCTGTCTCTTTCTGTTGATTGTTCTTTTAAGTTTTTCAAAAAATCCAGGTACAAAAAGAATATTGTTTGCTTTTGATGGGTTTCTTTTTTTTATGACAGGGCTGCTTGGTATTGTACTTATATTTATGTGGATAGGCACAGACCACCTGATGACAAAAGGTAATTATAACCTGCTTTGGGCATGGCCAACAAATGTGATTGCAGCATTTTATATCCATTCAAAAAAACAATTTGCTGTAAAATATTTTCTGATTTATTCATTATTTAATTTGCTGCTTATTGTTTGCTGGTTCTTTTTGCCACAGCACCTGAACCCTGCACTTATCCCGATAGTTGCAATATTAATTTTCAGGAGCTTGTTTTATATATCTCTTCAAAATAAAAACAGGATGTGAAACACGTAAGATTTAAAAATAAAAAAATATTTTACAAAGTAGAAGGTAAAGGCAACCCCGTAATGTTTTTACACGGTTTCGCTGAAGATGGGCGTGTATGGAATTACCAGGTTGAAAATTTAAAAAGGAACTATAGGCTTATTATCCCCGACCTGCCTGGAAGCGGCCCATCTGAAATGCTTGAAGGCGAGGTGATGCTTAGCGATTATGCAGAAGCTATAAAAGCTATTGTTGATGAAGAAATTGATTTAGATAAAGAAGATCAATTCACAATGATCGGGCACAGCATGGGCGGATATATTACATTAGCCTTTGCAGAAAAATACCCGGCAGCGTTGAATGGCATTGGTCTTTTTCATTCATCATCATTTGCGGATGATGAGCAAAAGAAAGAGACAAGAAGGAAAGGGATTGGCTTCATAAAAAAAAATGGCCCTGAATTATTTTTGAAAAATACAATACCAAATTTATTCTCAGAAAAAACAAAGGCGAAAGCGCCGGAACTGGTAGAAAAATTAATAGCTCTTTCAAAGAATTTTAGCGGAGAAGCGCTCATTCAATATTATGAAGCAATGATCAAAAGGCCTGATCATTCTGCAATTTTAAGGTCATTTAAAGAGCCCGTTTTAATTATTGCCGGCATGCATGATAATGCTGTGCCTCTACAGGCAAGCCTCAGCCAATCGTACATTGCAGCCATTACTTATCTTCATATTTTGAAATTATCGGGCCACATGGGAATGTGGGAACAAGAAGCTCATTCAACGCGTCATATCCAAAGTTTTTTGAGCGGGTTACAAGTAAAACACCGGGTTGATATATAATTCCGAAATTTAATAATCGGCTAACACCTTTTTTACGTAATTTAAAGTTCATGAAGGCCTCCGTCCTGTTTATTTCTATCTTACTTTTTTGCGTATTTCAACCATGCAAAGCGGCACACATAGTTGGAGGTGAAATGATATATG
>JALYYM010000433.1 GCA_030946565.1 Bacteroidota bacterium
GAGGGGCCGTGAAACTTAATACCAGCAAGTGTTTCATTGAAATTGACGAATTGTACTAGGACAATAAAAATAAAAAAAGGCTGTATTTATCCAAAAAAAGAACATGAAAAAATTGCTTTTATTTTTCGCCACCATCACTTCATTAGGCGTAGTATCCTGCAAAAAAGCATCAACTGAAACACTGCACCAGGTAATATTACCCGCCGATACTGCGGCGATGGTGAAATATAATGGGAGCCTTACAAGCGGCCCGTCAGGAAGTGTAAGTGGGCAGGTAAAGATTTATCTTAAAGGCAATCAATATATTTTATCGCTTGAGAATTTTTCCACTACCAATGGCCCTGACCTCAAGGTTTATATTTCTAAAGAAATGTTCCCTGTAAATTTTATAAAGCTGGGCGATTTGCAATCTACAAACGGTAATCAACTTTACAATATCTCTGGTACGCCTGATTTTACGATTTATAAATATGTACAAATATATTGCGAGAAGTACGACCACTTATTTGGATATGCATTATTAAGCGAATAAGATTGCAAAACACACGAAATAAATTTATTTTGTAAGAATGAAAAAAGTTCAAAAGAAACATCCTCTTGCCATTCGATGGTTTCATTGGATAAATTTTCCTGTGCTGGCGATTATGGTTTGGAGCGGCCTTTTAATTTATTGGGCGAACGATGTGTACCGCATTGGTTGGGGTAGCAAAACAATCTTACAATTTTTCCCGGATTCTTTTTATAAAGCATTTCATGTTCCTTTCCGGCTGGCCGAGGGAATGAGTTTGCATTTTGTGTTTATGTGGCTTTTTGTAATCAATGGATTTATTTATGTTTTATACCTCATTTTTTCCGGCGAATGGCGGCTGATAATTCCAAATCGGAAATCGCTGAAAGAGTCGTGGCTCGTGGTTTTGCATGATCTTCACATAAGAAAAACAGTGCCGCCGCAAAAGAAATATAATGCTGCGCAAAGGATCGCTTATACAGGTGTAATCTTTATGGGTATTGGCTCGCTGCTTACCGGCCTTGCAATTTATAAGCCGGTACAATTTCATTTATTAACGGCTATGCTTGGTGGTTATGAATGGGCAAGGGCGGAGCATTTTATTCTCACCATATTATTTACTTTATTTTTTCTTGTACATGTAGTACAAGTAGTGATTGCCGGTTGGAACAATTTCAGAAGTATGGTTACCGGTCTCGATGTGCTGCCGATTGAGAAAATAAGCAGCGTGCAGTTTGCAACTGCGGGAAAAAATGATGTTGCTTCGGAACCTGAGAAATTGATTGTTCCGGTAAAAAATATTTCAACCGGAAATGCAATTGATGAAGAAGAAGTTGAGGTAGAAGAAACGCCAATAGAAGAAGATATTTCAAAGGAGCCGGTTTCAGAACCGGAAAAAACTGAACCCAATAAAATCATTACGGAAGAAGATAAAAAATCATTTGTAAATCATGGCTCGCCAAATATCGAAACTGAAAACAATGAGTTATAAAGAAGAAATTCTGATATCAGAAAAAAAGCTTAGAAACAGAACGATTATATCATTTGTTGTTTTTATAATTTTTCTTGTTGCCGTAGTTTTTACCTGGAAGTGGTTGCATAAACAGCCACAGGAAGCAGGTGCGCTGAAACCCTTACGCACAGTGCTGGATTATAATGGAAATTTCTTTTCCAACTTTATAAGCAACAATCATTTGGCAAAACCTTTTTCACTGGCGGCAGCAGCTCCACGTGTACGGCTAAATGGAGATGTGGGAATGAAGAGCGGCTTCGACCCGGCCACCTGGAAGTTACAGGTTGTGAGAAAACCGGGAGATACTTTATTCGTATCAATTGATGAAATAAAAGCATTGCCAAAAACTGATTTAATTTTCGATTTTAAATGTATAGAAGGCTGGAGCCAGGTTACGCATTGGGCAGGCGCAAAGTTTAGTGACTTTGCTGCCAAGTATAACCTCAACACACAAACGAACATGAGGTATATGGGACTGATCACTCCTGATAAAAAATATTATGTGGGTATAGATATGCCCAGCGCGATGCATCCGCAAACAATATTATGTTATGAAATGAATGGACAACCACTGCCACTTAACCAGGGAGCGCCACTTCGTCTAATCATACCCGTTAAGTATGGTATTAAACATCTCAAAAGAATTGGTACCATGTCTTTCAGTAATGAGCGTCCGCCGGACTATTGGTACGAACGCGGCTATGATTATTTTTCGGGTTTATAGCCGGTAACTTTTTATTGCCCCAGCAAGTTTATCTACCATATTATTTTACCGGAATAAATTTTTGAATACATTAATCAATGGACCCGGTAATTCATTCCAGTCAAGAGTTTTTTGAAACAAATAATATACTTTCTCTCTCACACGAAGAAGTTTCATAAATTATTCTCTATACCTTTATTCGCATCAAAAAACTTCTATTGATTGCAACAATGTTTGAAAATGAAATGAAAATCTTACCGCGAAATATACACTGTATTTTATTTTTTTTAGTTGTTCATCTCTTCTCACCCCAAAGCTCAGTTGCGCAAAATATTTCTATAAAATCTATTGATAAAGATTTACGAAATGCTGCCCGCCAATACGAGGTGCTTATGCAGCATGTACCTGAAAATGTAATGCCCGAAAGTTTTGAAAATGACAGCCTCAAAACGTGTACATCCGGCAATTGGGTAGCAGGATTTTATCCGGGCACTTTATTGTATTTGTATGAAGCGACTAAGCGCAACACGTTGTATGCGGAAGCATTGAAGAAAATAAAATTGATGGATAAAGAGCAATACAACACAGGCACTCACGACCTGGGTTTTATGATGTATTGCAGTTACGGAAATCTTTATCGCCTGTCACCAGATGAAAAGTACAAAGCAATTTTGCTAAACTCAGCCCGTTCATTAGTTACACGATTCAATCCCACGGTAGGATGTATCCGTTCCTGGGGAAATCAAAATGACAACAAAGAATTTAAGGTAATTATTGACAACATGATGAACCTTGAATTGTTGTTTTGGGCAACAAAAGCAACAGGCGATTCTTCTTTTTATAAAATTGCTGTAACACATGCCAACACAACGCTTAAAAATCATTTCAGGCCAGATAATAGTTCTTATCACGTGGTTGTGTACAATCCGAATACCGGCAATGTAATCCTTAAAGAAACCGCACAGGGAGCCGCAGATTCATCTGCATGGGCAAGAGGCCAATCCTGGGGATTGTATGGATACACCGTTATGTATAGGGAAACAAAGGATAAAAAATATTTAGAGCAGGCACAACGCATTGCAGATTTTATTTTAAATAATAAAAATTTTCCATCAAATAAAATCCCCTACTGGGATTATGATGCACCAGGTATTCCAAATGCACAACGTGATGCATCCGCGGCGGCGATCATGGCTCCGGCACTCATCGAACTTTCAGGCTACAGTAATACTGCCGTGTCAAAAAAATATTTGCAAACAGCATCAATAATTTTACACACACTTTCTTCCCCTACCTACAGTGCTGCGATAGGAGAAAACGGTGGCTTTATTTTAAAACACAGCGTTGCCAATATGCCCGCCCATGCTGAAGTAAATGTTCCGCTTCCTTATGCGGATTATTACTACATCGAAGCAATGATGCGGTACAGGAATGTATTGAAGAATCGCAGCAACACTTATTCTATAAAAGCCAAAAGCATACATCATAAATAATGTAACATGGATTTTAAAAATGAATTTTCTTTAGAAAACAAAGTCGTAATCGTGACGGGTGGTACCGGCATTTTAGGCGAAGCCTTTATAAATGGTATAACGCAGGCTGGAGCATCAGTAGGTGTTCTTGGCAGAAATGAAAAAGTAGCTGACGAAAGAGTGAGTAATATACGAAAGGCCGGCGGCAAAGCAATTTCATTAATTGCAGATGTTACCAATGAGGAGCAGCTTGTAAAGGCGAAGGAAAAAATATTGGGTGCGTATGGTAAAATAGATGGCCTCGTAAATGCCGCCGGAGGGAACATGCCCGGCGCCGTCGTACAGAATGATGAAGATATTTTTGACTTAAATTTTAAGGCGCTAAAGGAAGTGATGGACTTGAATTTATTCGGAACAATTTTGCCAACGCAGATTTTTGGTGAAGCAATAAAGGAAAACAGCAGCGGAAGTATTGTAAATATTTCCTCCATGGCTTCGCAAAGAGTAATTACTAAAGTGCTCGGGTATAGTATGGCGAAAACCGCTATAGACGCTTACACACGCTGGTTTGCCGTAGAGTTGGGCAACCGCTATGGTGATAAAATAAGAATGAATGCTATCGCCCCGGGATTTTTCCTCACTGAACAAAACCGCAAATTGTTAACCGATGAAGATGGTAACATGACTAAACGCGGCGAACTTGTTGTTAAGAAT
>JALYYM010000447.1 GCA_030946565.1 Bacteroidota bacterium
AAAAACTGATCGAAATGCAAGCTTTTAAAGTCAAAAAGAACCTTGACAAAGCGTCTACTTGATTAAAACATTACAGGTAAAAGCGCCTTGCCAATCTGATTCAGCCATTAAGTTTTCGCCAACAATAAGCTTATAATCGCCTGTTACTTTTATCGGGTAACTTATGTTCCTTGAAAAAGGCCCATCATATTTTCCGGCTTTGCCCATAGGAATATAAATCTGGTTAAACCGGATATTGGCAGTGTCATCATCAGGAATTATCTGCGCTATGAGGCTATCGCCGCTGGTTACAGGAATTATAAACGTTACATGCCGGCCAATACCACTCAGGTAAGCGCGAACGCTTCCTTTATTGTTATCAAGCTTTACGGTGACCACAGTATCTCTTGGTACAAGTAATTTATTTACCTGTTTGGAAGTATCAATTTTATAGGCGAGCCCGGGCTTTGCTTTTGTAACATCGCTGTCCTGTGTGCCGGGAAATTTCGGCGGGTTGCTGGGGCTGTTTCCGCCGGAATTACAGGCGGCAAAAAAAGTAATTAACAAGTAACATACAAAGCTGACATTTTTCATGCGATAAATTTAATGGAATTTTTAATAGCCTCTATTAGAAAGGAATGTCCTGATTAAATTGAGATATCAAAGTAAAATAACTATCAAAAAATAGAAGAAGACTTTATGAATATATCCTTGTGCCTTTTCATTGCCCAACAACCCGAAGCAGTATTATGGCCCTGCTATTAATAAATATGCCTCACCTTTGATTTCATTCGCCAGGCGATTGATGACTTCTCTTTGTTGGATGGCCTACCCGACAGTTCTGTATTGGAATTTGTTGAAAAAGATTTCGCAAAAAAAGAAAAGAATAATTCAACAAAAGATAAAATCAAAATAAAATATCTGCGTGTAAAATCAAGATTAGAGGTAATTTGATTTGTTTTAATTCCAACCCCTGCACTGGTTTAAATTTCCGGGCAAAACCAGTCTGCAATTTTATAATCTATTTTTCACTCATTTCTCTGTTGCTAAAACAAACCTGATTTGACTACAACAATAGCAGATTAAGCTACGCCTGTTAATTAAAGATGATGACCTTTGCAATACAAAAATTTACAAATAAAAAGTACAGTTAAGCCCACAGCGGTTTGCGAATTCATTCCGGCAGCCTCCAGGCCACTTTGAATTTGTTCATCAGAGCAGCGATGATTTAATAAAAAAAAGGATTGCCGGCTTTACAATACATTGCCGGCGCATTAAAATATATCGCCCAATTATTTAACTAATTTGCTTAAAGTATTTACGGGCCAAAGCCCCCGACAATGCATACACGATAAATTAATTGAAAAATCCAGGGAGCAATTGTCAACCACTTATTTATCTGTACGCGAAATAGTATACTAGCTGGTTTTTGAGCATCCGCCATTGTTCAGCAAGTTATTCAAAAGCAAAACAAATTTTTCGCCTTGGGAATTCCGGCAATCGTTTAATTATAATTTCATTGCGGATTACAATTGGGAGACAGGCTAACAGGCAAACTTGCACACGCAGATATTTCTGACGAGCTAATGGATAGGGGTACAGACAGCGGGAATAAAATCAGTTAAAGCAAGATTAGAGGTAATGTTTTTTTTACAAAAAACATAACCCGCTACCAGAGCGGGCTATAAGAAAAATTGAGGCGGACCGGACGGTTGTTAAAGTCACCAGTCAAACTTTATTATACTGTACAACACTTAACAATAAAGTGTTGTTTTTCAAGATTCTGTAACTCTCTTTGAGTTTTTCCATCACTACCTTTACATAGAGTAACAACATTTAATTCAACTAAAAATTCGACTAATTATGTTGTTACCAATCAAACCAATTTGCAACGCCGCAAAGGTACGTCGGGATGGCACCAGCCTTGTTTTTATCCAATACTGTTTTAGTTCCGAGAATAAAACATTGCTAAATACAGAAATAGCTATTCCACCCAATTACTGGCATAAAAAACTAAATCGTATTACCGATGATCTGCCCGGTCAATACGGTAAAGTTGGTGATTTAAACAAAGAACTTCAGCGCCAAATCCGGTTAGCAGAAGATGTTATAAGCTTTGGATTGGAATGGAAAGTTAAGGACCCGGTGGCGTTTGTAAAAAAGAAATTTACCCCCTTTTTTGATATTGCTTCCTTAAAAAGAGACCCCTCCTTCAACTTAGAAGAGAAGGAATCTCTTGAATTCAATCATCAATTCCATCTTTATATCGAATCGAAAAAGAAGAAGGTGTCAAAGTCAACAATCAATGTTTTCCATGAAACCCTCCGTTACCTGGAAGCGTTTGAGATTTACAAGGGAAAGAAAATAACTTTCGAAAGTTTTACCTATGAGTTTTACGATGAGCTTATTGATTTTCTAACATATGAATATGTTTCTTATCGATATAAAAACCTGCAGGGACTTAAGGTAAACACCATCGGCAAGACTATTAAGCATCTCCGTCTTTTTCTGAATGACCGTATGCGTCGTAAAATTATTCCACACATGGACATCTCTATGTTTAAAACAATGGAGGAACAGGCGGATGCTATTTACCTCAATACTGATGAAATTGCACGGATTTTTGAAATTGATTTATCACAAAATCTTCAATTAGAAGTGAGTCGTGATCTATTTGTACTAGGTTGTTATACAGGCTTGCGCTTTTCTGATTTTTCTGTTCTAAGGCTTGAGGATATACGCAATAATATGCTTTATAAAAAACAACAGAAATCCGACCATTGGGTGATTATTCCGTTGAGAGAACATGCCAAAAATATACTTACAAATAAGTTTAAAGATGGCGTTCCTAAAATATCCAATACAGGCTTCAACGATGCGCTGAAACAAATTGGTAAACTGGCAGAAATAAACGAACCTATCAAATTTTCGTACAAAAAAGGAAATAGGAAAATTGGCGTTTGTAAACCCAAATACGAATGGATTACTTCTCACACCTGCCGCCGGTCTTTCTGTACCAATGAGTTTTTGGCCGGCACGCCTGTAGAACTTATTATGAAAATAAGCGGCCATAAAAGCCTGAAAGATTTTTATAAATACATTAAAGTAACACCTTAAGAAGCTGCGGAAAAGATTAAAGATATATGGTTGAAAAGGG
>JALYYM010000316.1 GCA_030946565.1 Bacteroidota bacterium
CTGGTAATTGAAAACTGTAAGTTTTTGAATGGAGGATATTATGTAGGAACATCAATAGCTAACAAAAATCAAATTGATTTTTCATTTATCTATAGTGAATGGGATAGCACTATTGTGAAAAACAACATTATACAGCAGCAAAATATTGATATTGCTTTGGGAAACTATACCGGGGGTATCGAGTTCCATGGTAATAATTCGTCAGCCAGTAATAATGTTATAGACGGATGCTGGCCCGGGATATATATAACCAGCAGCAAGAATGGCGGTTTAAAAGATGTATTGATTCAAAGAAACAATATAACTAATTGTATTACCGGCGTTTCCTTTTGGCTTAGCCAGCCAATGACGGATGTTATCATTGATCATAATAACATTGCAATTACATTTTCCAGGGCTGCAAAAAATAAACTGTGTACAGGAATTATGATACCTAATGGAAATGCAAAAGAATATAGCACTAAACTTGCAAATGCTGCCACGGTAAAAAATTTGCGCATAACAAATAACAGTATCTCAGCCGGGCCACTGGCAACACTTTCTGCCGGAATGATCTTACATTCTTTGCAGAATAGTTATATTTTAAATAATACAATTACCGGAATGAATTATAGCGGAATAATATTTACGGGCAGTAAATGGGGAATGAATTCCGTTGATATAAAAAATAACAGGTTTGAAGATTTCAAGCCAAATTATGATAATAAGACTGCTACTGGTTATATAGTGATTACCGATACTTATTCAGGCGATAATGAAGCGGCTCCCGGCTTTAAAAAAATTATATTCAATAACAATAAATTTTTGAATAAAAGGGTAGCAGATAGTTTGAAATCAAAGTTTAGGGGAGCCTTTATCGAAGTACCTTCCAAAAGCTTACAGGAGATCAAATTTAAAGGCAACGACTACAAAGGGATTTCTGAAAAGTTTTACATTCGAAAAACAAATTAAAATCATATAATAATTATAATTTTATAATACCCAAAATCCTATCCTAAATATTTTAGTTCTGATACCTGCCTTAAACGCTAATGTCCCGGCTTTAATTAAAAATAAAAATCAAACCACCGTAAATTAATCCGCATGAAACAAATGCTGTTATTTGCTTGCATAATGCTATGCATTGCTGTAATAAAACGAATTCAATAATTCAAATTACATCAGCGTTGAAAATTTTAGAAAACCAGGCATGGACGACTATCAAACAATATTGGCCGCATTCGATAGTCTACCTTCAAATTCAGATATAACTTTTGCCCCAAAACATATGTTTTACCCAAAACTGCCCGGAAGCTGAAATACATTCTTTTATAATAATAATACTTTTGAGAATACTAATCAAATATTTGATGCAATAACCGGACACAGTGAGGGATCTATCACCCACAGTAATTCCGGCGGATATTACACTGCTACAGGAAATACATTTAAAAATATTGGGGAATCCGTATTAGGCGGATTATATCCATCCATCTCTGTTCATGATTGGGGCACATCCAATATTACATTTACCGGCAATACAATTGATGGCGCAGGCAGAATGGTTTATTTAATTGATACGCGGCCGGGAGATATATATAATGTAAAAATTGAAAACAATACTATTTCCAATATGCCTTCGCTTGACTGGTCAGGAAAATTAACCTATTGGCCAGGAATAATACTTAAAGATAAAAGTGGTGAATAATCTTTCGTTATTCAACCCCCTTCAAATATTCCCCATACCCGCTCTTCTCAAATTTTTTAGCAAGAACATTTAATTGATCTTTATCAATAAAATTCATGCGGTAAGCGATTTCTTCCGGGCAACCAATTTTAAAACCCTGGCGTTTTTCAATTACTCTTACAAATTCGGAGGCGTCGTGAAGCGATTCAAAAGTACCTGTGTCCAGCCAGGCGAAGCCGCGATCGAGAACGCCAACCTTTAATTTTTTATCGGAAAGATATTTCCGATTTACATCTGTGATCTCGTATTCTCCGCGAGGAGAGGGAGCGATGTTTTTTGCTATTTCAACAACTGTATTATCATAAAAATATAAACCAGGTACTGCGTAGTTCGATTTAGGTTTTACCGGTTTTTCTTCTATGCTTACGGCTATATTATTTTTATCAAACTCAACTACGCCGTATCTCTCCGGATCGCTCACAGGGTAAGCAAAAATTA
>JALYYM010000498.1 GCA_030946565.1 Bacteroidota bacterium
CAACAGGAAAATATAATGCTGATGCCCAAAATGAACAGGCCGTGAAAGCAGGCGCTAACGTACCTGCGCAGTGGTATGCGCTTGCCATAAAATTGGGCCGGACTACACCCGGTCAAAATATAGGACCAATCAACGCAAGAGCCTTAGGTTATATAGGCCTCGCCTTGTATGAATCGGTCGTGCCCGGCTTGCCCAAATACCAGTCTATTCAGAAACAATTGAATGGCCTGCCAACATTACCCAAAACAAATTGCGGTGATTTTTACTTTTATCCCGCTTCTGCAAATGCAGCACTTGCTACTATGGTGCACCACATGTTCGGCAATACGTCTGCGTCGCAAAATTTTACAATTGACTCTTTGGAAAATTCGTTCAACACATTGTTTGCGTCAATCATTCCAAAGGATGACCTGGACCGTTCTTCGGCATTTGGCCTTGATATATCCAATGCCATTTACGCATGGTCTGTTTCTGATGGAGGCGACCAGGTATACCTCACTCCGTATCCAACAACATACATTCCGCCTACAGGTGTTGGCTTATGGGTTCCTTTAACAGGGCAATTGGCCCAGGTTCCATATTGGGGAAATAACAGGACTTTTATAAGGGACAATGCAACAAGTACCCAGCCAGGGCCACCTCCGGCCTATTCTACCGATCCATCATCGCAATTATATAAAGAAGAACTGGAAGTTTATAACGAATCTATTAACCAGGATCCGGAGCATGCTATCATCGCTAAATATTGGGCAGCGTTGCCCGGGCCGAGTGCATCAATTTCTGTGTTAAGCTCAGTGCTCGCCAATAAGAATGCTTCTTTATCTATTGCTGCAGAAGGGTACTGCAAAGTAGGCATCGCAATCTCCGATGCACTGGTTTCGTGTTACAAAACGAAGTATGTTTATAATCAACTAAGGCCCCAGGCGTATATCCAGGCAAACTTTAATGCAACGTGGAAACCGTTGCTTGCAACGCCGCCATTTCCTGACTACACTTCTGCACATTCTGTACAAACCGGCGCCGCAGAAAAAGTGCTTGCGGACATGTTTGGCAACAACACTACTTTTACGGATGACCTCATTAACAGTCTCGGCTATACGCCGCGAGTATTTACAAAATTTTCTGACTATGCGAATGAGGTAGGGCTTTCACGCATTTATGCCGGCATACATGTTCGCAGTTCTGATTTTATTGGTTTGGAATGGGGCAATGTTGTAGGCATGCATGTAAGTGCATTGCAGTTTAAAAGAAATTAAAACAGGGAAAAGTTTCAAAACGAAAACAACAGAACCTCATTAAGAAAAAGGAGAAATATCAGGCAGTTAGATGAAAGAAAAGATTGTTGTAAATAAGTTTTGCAACAATCTTTTTTATTTTATCTGAACCGAAAAAATTCAGTCAATTGCGTTATTGTTTTTTCCGTGTTCATTTAGATTACTTAGCATTCACCGGAAATTTAAATATTAACTTTAAAGAACAATCTTTTGTATGCCTGTAAACATGAGTACTTGCAGGGTTTTGGGTTTTTATAAAGCGGCTTGTCTTAAAGGGCTCTTTTCATTTATATCTTTTTATCTTTTTATTTTTTCGTCAACATCCTTCGCTCAAAGAAACCAGATTGACAGCCTTCAAATGATATTGCCTTCCTTAGAAGATACGTCCAGGATAGATTGTATGAATGCATTGAGTTCCCAATACATCAGGCTTTTGGTAAGAGATTCAGCACAATATTTTGAAGCACTGGCTTATCAGGAATCAAAAGCGCTTGGCTATATTCATGGCATTGCAGCGTCTGTTACAAATCAATCGGGTATTGTTGAATATTTTGACAATGACCTTATCAAGTCTGAAGCACTGGCGAGAGAATCTATTGGGTGGTTTGAGAAAACAAATAATAAAAACGGCATTGAAAATACTTATAACAATTTATCATTTGCGGCTTTTGGTCAAAGTAAATACGACGAGGCTTACCAAATTGTAAAATGGCAATATGAAAAAAGTTTGACTGCCAAAGACACGGTTTTAATGTATCATGCTTTATCATCTATTGGTGTTATTCACTACCAGGAAGGCAATTATGATTCGGCATTCTATTTTTACCAGAAAGCTCATCAGATTGCTATTGTTCAAAAAAACGATGTATGGCTGTCAGGTGATTTGATAGGTTTTGGAACATTATTCCGGGAAATCGGAGATTATAATAGTGCATTAAATTATTACCAGGAGGTTTTTAAAACAGATACCCGTGAAACAATTCAAAGCCGCATTGATGCGTATAACGAAACGTGGACCAGAATGGAATACGCTGAATTATTCAGCCTGCTGCATCAATATGATTCGGCATGGCATTATTACCATTTATTTGATACTACCAAAATCACTGACAAAGATCTTCGTGTATACCTCGTGAGTACAGGAGAAACGTACCTGTTGCAAAAAGACTACCAAAGAGCGTTGCAAAATTTTCTTCGCGGGCTGGGAATGCATCGTAAATTAAATGACCGAAATGAAATAAAACGGGTATTGTTAGATATTGCTAAAACATACTTTGCTCTTAATAATAATAAGGCTGCTTTGCAATATGCACGTGAAGGCCTTAATATGTCTTTACAAACAAAATCCCGCCAATTTATCCGTGATGGGTATAAGGTTTTTTATTTGGTGTATGACCGGTTGCATAAAGCAGACAGTACTTATTTATATTATCAAAAATATATAGCTATAAAAGATGTTGTTGTAAGTGACCAGACCAAAGGAAAATTTGCGGCTTATAAATATGAAGAACAGATAAATTCAATAAACAATGAAAAGCTTATCAGTGAGCAGCAATTGAAAATTAAACAGCAGGAACTGTCGCAAAGTTCCTTTCAGAAAAAAATTCTTATCACAGGTTTTATTTGTTTACTCATAATAAGCGGTATTATTTTTCGCACTATATTATTTAAGCGCAAAAATGAAAAGAGCCTCCGTGAGCTTGCGGAAAATGAATTGCAAATTCAAAAGCTGGAGAGCCAGAAAAAATTATCGAAACTGGAAATGCAGGCTTTAAGGGCACAGATGAACCCGCATTTTATTTTCAATTCGCTCAGCGCTATCAATTTATTCATCCTTGAAAATAACAGGTTGCAGGCATCGGAATACCTGTCAAAATTTGCAAGGCTGGTAAGGTTAATCCTGCAAAATTCACAGGAAGCTTTTATTCCGTTAGAACGCGAATTAGAAGCCCTGCAACTTTACCTTGAACTGGAATCGCTTCGCTATGAAAATAAGTTTACGTATAAAATTAATACCGGTGATGTGCCTGATATAACCCTTATTAAAGTACCACCGCTTATTATTCAGCCTTATGTTGAAAATGCTATCTGGCATGGATTAATGCACCTGCCTGGCCGGGAAGCTGGTAAAAAAGAAAGCGGGCATTTGGAAATTGAATTATATACAGAAGGCAGTTTTTTGTTTTGCAAAATTATGGATGATGGTATCGGAAGAAAGAAAGCGGCTGAGCTGAAAAGCAAATCGGCACTTGCTTATAAATCAATGGGCATGAACATTACAGCAGACCGCATCGCCATGCTGCAACAACAGAATCAATTGGGAACGCACATTGTGATCAACGATTTAGTGCTTGCGGATGGCAGTGCCGGTGGCACAGAAGTGATTATTAAAATACCTTTTTAATCACTATTGTCTGACTAACCCAATGAAAACCGCTCTGGTATTGGCCTCACCCCCAACCCCCTCTCCGAAGGAGAGGGACCGTGCCACTTAATGCCAGCAAGCGTTTTATTAAAATTGAAAATTTTTAGTCGGACAATAATGCTTTTTAATAATGAGTTTAGGGTAGAAAATAATTTACAAGTTCCAACATTTATAAAAAAAACCTTAGTAGAAAGATTTATGTTTCAAAAACAAAACCATATTACCTTATGAACAAAATAATGAATAAGATAAATGATTATAAATTTTTTCAACGAAGAAGCTGTTTAGAAATTAGATTAAATATTTTGTATTGATTTATTAAACCTTAGTAGAAAGCAGAAGATGTATAAATTGACATTATTACCTTATTGAGCCGGATATGTTTTTAATTAAATAAAGTAATAAGGTTAAAAACTCAGGTGCATAATTTCTACTAAGGTTGAAATACAATTTAAAGATTCATTTTAAATAGCTTTAAAGTGAAAAGACAAAATCTTAATATTTAATAATGATAAAGGCAATACTTATAGATGACGAAATGCATTGCCTTAAAACGTTAGCAATGTTACTTAAAGAGTATTGTGCAAATGTGCAGGTATTGGAAAAGTGCAATGACGCAGCAACAGGCTTAAAGGCAATTGAGCTGCACAAGCCGGATATTGTATTTCTCGATATTGAAATGCCGCAGATGAATGGGTTTGAAATGCTGGAACGCCTTCCGCATATTAATTTCTCGGTCGTTTTTACTACGGGATACGATCAATATGCAATTAAAGCTTTTCATTTTAGTGCCCTTGATTATTTATTAAAACCTATCGAGCCAAAGGAATTAATAAATGCCGTTAAGAAGGTGGAAGAACAACGTCATTTACCTTTGGCCGAGCAGTTTGAGATGTTGCTTAAAAAAATAAACGGTATTAACAGTGGCTTTAATAAGATTGCTGTACCAACAGCAGAAGGCTTTGAACTTGTTCCTGCCACTGATGTTATCTATTTTGAAGCAAATGATAATTACACATATATTTTCTTGAAGAATAAGAATAGAATAATAGCCTGCCGTACACTTAAAAAAATAGAAGAGCAAATACAGGATTATAACTTTTTTGTAAGGGTGCACAATTCTTACATGGTCAACCTGAACGAGGTTGTAAGGTATGTACGTGGGGAAGGAGGTTATCTTGTGATGAGTAATAACATCTCCGTAAATGTTTCCCGCAGCCGCAAAGATGACCTGTTGAAATTTTTCTAAACATTCATTTTTCAATAACCTCCGTTGATAGAGCTATATACAGATTGGGATAGAAGATTAAATTCAAAATTTTGTCGCCTCTCATCCAGGTGTGGTCACGTCTTCAACCAACCCGTAATACTCATCCTTGGCTTATTAGTGAGCAGCACTTCATGTTCCAATTCGCCACTTTTAAAAAACACGATCTTCCCATTTGTCGGCGCAATATTTTGTTTGTGATCATCATGATAAATACATAGCTGGCCTCCATCTTCTATCTTCCAGTCTGCGTTCAGGTACAGAATCATAGAATATTTTCTGCTGTCATTATTTTTAAACTGGTCCAGATGTCTTTTATAAAAACTCCCTATGGGATACAAGGTGTAATGAAATTCATATTCCCTTATGCCGGCATAGCACGATTCATTTAGATAAATAATAAATTCATCCATTACATTAAAGAAACCATTTTCAAATTCATTGTCATGTTTTCTATCCAGCCAGTGAATGACATCGCTTCTGAATAATTTATCGTGACCAATGTTTGTATTACCGGTACCGGCTAAACGAAGTTGATTACCGGCATAAAGTTTTTCCAGGTTCGTTTTCAGGCTCGCCGCTAAAGACAGGCTGAGAAAGTTTTCCGCTATACCAACTTTTTCTTCAATAAAGTTATTGATGAGGGATTCAAATATGTGTTGCAATGTGGGAGTTGAGGCAGGTTAACATAAAACTAAATATACAATAATAGAAGCCGTTCCCGATTCATTTCCAGAGTATGGAAAATTTTTTCTAAGAAAAACACAAGTATTTTTTTTGCTTATTCATTTTCTCTTCGCAAGAAAATCCGGTTAGTTTTATTTACACCTTATCTTCTAAAGGAAGCATGATTTCAATGAATTGCTTTTGCTGGTCAACAATAAGCTTATAAAAATATATATCGAATTGCATGCTTCCTTTAGACGGTATTTTGCGAACACGAATCATTATTGGTGTATACCAGTTTTCGTCAGTAACGCCTTGCATCATACCTATAGCCGGCTTCGGAAGTTTCCACATCGTTCCGTCTGTTACCTGGCTGCATAATGTTTCAACCCATTTTGATTTTGATTCGGGATATGTTTCTTTCCATGCGTCAACCAATTTATTAAAAGGCATCTCTGTTGTAAAGCTTGGCATTCCAAATAGTTGCTCACAATATTTATCTGCCGAACTAACAAAGCATTCTTTTAAAATTACGTCCGTAGCTATTTTTATACGTTCTGCGGGTTTCGTTTGTGATATAGTGTCCACATCTTTTGCTTTTAATTCGAGTTGCAAAAAAGGAAATGCCGGCCAATCTACGGAATATGCTGGTGGAGGCACGGGCAATACAGCCTGGAGCTTTTGGCAAAAATCTGCTGCTGCGCTTGCCACCTCAGGGCTGTTCTTCTGAAAATCAGTTATCGCATTATTTAGCCCGGGGAAGAAATCAGGTGAAGTAAGAAAATCATTGGTGAATTTTTGAATATCTACGAGGTCCCTGACGTTTACGCTTACCGAGTCTGCAAATACTCCGGGTGTATTAGCGTTACAATTAAATAAAATAATCTTCGTTTCAGGGCTTTGAGGATGCGAAGCAACTCCGCATTCCCACATGCAATAATTCCAATCCTGGTCCTGATCAGTGTACAATAAAATTACTATACTTGCTCTCCACAGCGTTTCCCTTAATTGCTTATTTAAGTTTCCTCCAACCTGCGGCCCCTCCGCCCAGGGCGATGAAGATTGATAAACATCTACATGTCCTGAAGTAGACATCGTTACAAATGTTCTTATAACATCTGCGATTTTACTATCAGAATGTTTATGGCTTATAAAAAGAAGAGGTTTTGAATTTGAAGCGTTTGTATCTGACGGTTCCATATGTAGTGATTGCTTGGTATAATAAATTCACTGGAAAGCAATGTACAAAGAAACAAGGGTTTTGCAAAACCCCTTACTGATCCAAATATGCAGAAATTGTTTAGCGAAAGTTTGTATTGTAGCCTCCTGTGTTAGCTATACTTGTGCTGGAGTGCCGGGGCTGCTCTTCAGCAGGCCAGTGAAAACATACGACAGGCTCTATTGATATTGTACATCATCCCAAAGGCACAGACTATATTATGTATGACGAACGTTCCAAATTAATTATTAATAAAATACATAAATGGATTATTGCTGCAATCACTGCTGTTCCCCGGAATATTTCTTCCGGCTATGCACTTAACGGTAATGCCTATGCGAAGCGAAATGATGAAAAGTATTTTGATGCCATGAGTTTTATGGCGCCCCTTTGCAGTTGCAGCAATGGCTGCTGAAACAAGCAAGAAATGGTTAAATAAATTATGGGGCTACATGCTTAATTTTGCAATAGGCAAGTTTCATTATTATAGCAATACAAGCAAGTTCCTTAACATCATTATTATCTCCGGAAATTACCGGCTTCCATAGATGTAATTCTCTTGCTATATGCTTATTGATAGTATAAACGAGCATCGAGTTTTGCTATAGGCTTTAATTTCAAAAATAAAATGCAGCGGTAAGACTCAGCTTCTTGCGTCTGTGCCCAATTCAGGAAAAGCAGGCCTATCCATATAGAGATGACAATCCGGAAAATAGTTACCATGTATGTTTGCAAATAAAAAAGGCTGCCTGTTTACGAGGCAGCCTTTTCATTAAAAGTAATTAGCTTTTATCACAGCTCATTTTAGAGCATCCTGCTTTGTCTTTACAAGCTGGCGTACAAACTTTTTGGGTGCAGCTTTTGCACTTATGTTTTACATGCCTGCCATTGGTAGCCATTGCGCCAACAGTCATGCTGCTTGCAATAACCAATAACCATATCTTTTTCATGATATATGTTTTGAATGAGAAAATAATTTTAGCGTTTAAACTAAAAGATTATTTGGAGGCTTCCACATCACAGAATGAAAATCTGATAAAACAAAATTTTGCGGGAAAGGATAAACTTTCTCAAACCTTAAGTAAGCTTTAAAAAGAACTTTATAAGGCTCAAAGATAGTAACGGCATTAAAAGGGCAATTTACGCAGGATGAGTTACATGCTTGTGGTGCGGGCTTTGAAGATTTATTCCCCGGTTCGTTTGTACAGTGCTCTTTCATCATCTTCGGGCACGAAATATTTTTTTTACAATTAGAAGAAAAAGAAACAGGAATTTTTATGGTCTCAGAAAAGTAACTGAGAAAAGAAGCTAATAATATGTATGCCGCAAGTTTCATATTGTGAGATAAAGGTATCAGGGATTTTAAGTAATTCTGTACCACCTGTCAAATAATTTGATTCGTGCTATAGCCTTTCATTTTGTATTTTCATTTATGTACTCAATAGGTTTAATCATCATCCTCCATTTTTTACAGCTACTATCTTTGGAGTGA
>JALYYM010000328.1 GCA_030946565.1 Bacteroidota bacterium
CTTTTGAAACGAAAACTCCCTGCAGGCCGTAATTACAAAGAGCTGCAGCCACGTTCGCCTCGCCGCCGCCATAAGTAACATCGAAATTATCTGCCTGCACAAATCTTTTAAAATCGGGAGTTGATAACCGCAACATTATTTCTCCAAGGGTTACTACTTTTTTTGCCATGATGATTTTGGATTTAATTAAAAGAAATTTTTTCTATCAAGTCTATAATGCCGAATTTCTTTCTTATTTGCCGAAGCAGCAAGAATTATGGAAATTATTATCTAAAAAAATACGGAAACGATTGCGGAGAATTCTTCAAAAAAATATGGTAACGATTGCGTAAAAAAATATTGATTACTAATTTAATTCCAATAACATTGTTCATTTATAAAAATATTTTTTATGGAGAAAAAAGATATATTATTAAAACTGATTCCTGAGCAGGGGATATTGCCTCTCTATTTTTATAAAGACACAGAAGTGAGCCTGCAGGTGTTAAGAGCCTTATACAATGCCGGTATAAGAGCAGTGGAATATACCAATCGAGGCGAAGATGCTTTGCGAAATTTTAAAGAGATGCGTAAAGTATGCGATGAGGAATTGCAGGGAATGTACCTGGGCATAGGCACAATAAAAAATGGGGAGATGGCGCAAACCTTTATTGATGCAGGCGCTGATTATATCATTTGTCCGGGTCTAATAGAGGAAGTAGCGGAAGTTGCTGATAAAATAAATATGCTGTGGGTGCCGGGTTGTATGACGCCATCTGAAATTATACGTGCTGAAAACATGGGCGCAAAAATGATCAAGCTTTTTCCTGGAAATATTTTAGGGCCGGCATTTATGAGTTCTATAAAAGAATTGTTTCCGCAATTAGCGTTTATGCCTACGGGTGGTGTTGAGCTTGATAAAGAAAATATTGCAGGCTGGTTTAAAGCCGGTGTGTGTGCAGTAGGAATGGGAAGTAAATTGGTAAGTAAGAGTTTACTTGAGCAAAAGGCTTATGCAAAAATTGAGGAAGCTACCAAACAGGCGATGGACATTGTGAAGCAGGTGAGATAATATATTCAAATTTATTTACGATATGCAGAAGACGACTATGGGAAGGTACCGGTGGACGATCTGTTCACTTTTATTTTTTGCTACAACTATTAATTACCTCGACCGCTCGGTCATTAGTTTACTGAAGCCTTATCTTGAAACACAATTTAAATGGACAGAAAGTGATTATGCTGATATCGTAATTGCCTTCCAGCTTTCTTATGCCGTGGGTATGATTTTAGTCGGAAGATTTATTGATAAAGTAGGAACAAAGATTGGGTATGCATTATCTACATTAGCCTGGAGCCTTGCTGCAATGGGCCATGCGCTTGCGACTGGCACAATGGGATTTGCAATTGCCCGTGCAGCCCTTGGCGTTAGTGAAGCCGGTAATTTTCCTGCGGCAATAAAAACTACCAGTGAATGGTTTCCTAAAAAAGAAAGGGCCTACGCAACCGGCATATTTAACTCCGGCGCTAACGTAGGAGCGATAGTGGCGCCACTCACTGTGCCGCTGATTGCAGAAAAGATGGGATGGCAATGGGCTTTCATTCTTACAGGTTCAATAGGTTTTATCTGGCTGGCTTTGTGGATATATGTGTATGAAATTCCTGCGAAAAATAAGCGTCTTTCAAAAGAAGAATATGCCTATATAAATAGTGATTCAGACGAGCCTGTGGATCCATTAGAGAAAGCTCCAAAAACTTCCTGGTTTAAATTATTAGGCTTCAGACAAACATGGGCGTTTGTGCTTGGTAAGTTTCTTACAGATCCTATTTGGTGGTTTTTTCTTTTCTGGTTACCTGCGTTTCTGGATGCGCAGTATGGCATTAAAGGTACTGCTATGGCTTTGCCGGTAGCGCTGGTTTACACTATGTCTACTGTTGGAAGTGTTGGCGGTGGCTGGTTACCATTATTCCTTGTAAATAGAGGCTGGCATGTCTTTCGTGCCAGGAAAACATCTATGCTAATCTATGCATTTTGCGTAGTACCCGTGGTTTTTGCACAATGGCTGGGATCTATGAATATGTGGCTTGCCGTATTCATTATTGGCATTGCCACTGCAGCTCACCAGGCATGGAGTGCTAATATTTTCACTACGGTATCTGATATGTTTCCTAAAAAGACGGTAGCTTCTGTTACAGGTCTTGGTGGTATGTCAGGTTCAATTGGCGGTATATTAATAGCACTGCTTGCAGGTATACTTTTCGATAAATATAAATTAATGGGCAACATTGAAACGGGATATTACATCATGTTTTTTATTTGTGGCTCTGCTTATCTTATAGCCTGGTTGGTTATGCATTTGTTAGTTCCGAAAGAAAAGATGGTGAATATCTAAGAGAGTAATTTTTATATAAATGTTCTTACCCCTGTAGATGTATAGGAGTGCCTGAACTCTTTTGGTGTGCTGTCTTTCTTCTTTTTAAATATGCGATTGAAGTTGGACATGTTATTGAAGCCGCATTTGTAAGCAACCTCATTTATACTGTCAGTAGTATCTATCAGCATTCGTGATGCATGGCCAAGGCGCACTTCGTTTAATGTATCAATGAATGTTTTGCCGGTTCTTAATTTAAAAAAACGGCTAAGAGAAACCTCTGTCATGCCTGCAATTTTTGCAGCATCATTGAGGGTAATATTTTGATTAAAATTATTATTTACGTAAGCCATTATCTTTTCGATTCTCCGGCTGTTATAGTAGGGTGTTTCTTTATTGAACGAGGTGTCAGACAACGTTCTGATATTCCGGGAAGTTGACAGGTCATGTAGGATAGATAGTAACTCCAGTACAGAATCAAAGCCATGTTTTTGCGGCAACTGCTTTATTCTGGGCATTATAGATAATGCAGTTGAATTAGTAAATAAAACACCTCGTGTTGAGCGCTGAAATAATGTTCTTATAAAGCTCATTTGATTTCGTTGCAAAAACTTGTCATCGAATAAGTCGCGGTGAAATTGTATCGTTATTTCTTTTATCACTTTTCCTTTGCACTTATTTGTAAACCA
>JALYYM010000527.1 GCA_030946565.1 Bacteroidota bacterium
TGTAAACAAAAACATATACCATGTATCGCTTGAACCTGAAAAGCCAGCCTGCCTTGCTCTGCATGTCAGGGTTAAAAAATTCAATAACGTTGAAAAGCGTATAAAGAATAAATACAATTGAGATACCAGTAACCAATAACGAATTTCCCGGAAGGTTGAGTTTCTTAGCAGAGGCGTACGAACCTAAAAAAAGAATAAAAGTAAGCAGTTCTACAAAGGTTGGAATTGGTAAAATAATATTGAGAATATGATTAGGATAAAATGCAAAAAATGCAATGAACATGGTAATAAAATACCCCGTTACCGGCTCAAAAAAACAATAGTAAATCACGATGGCAGCAGCAATAGCCCCGACGGCTGCGAAGGCAATGAAGGAAAGATTTTGTGAGGCCAGTAAACCTGTACCTACGGCAAGGACCGATAATAAAGCAATTCCAAATGGCGACGACAACCCTTTAGCAAGGAATTCCTTCTTAAACCATTTGCCAAACTTAGAAGTAACCGTATATTGTTGTGTGAGGTCCATTTGTTAGCCGAATAGTATTTTTAAAAACAGCGTTATTATAATTATCGTCACAAATAAATAAGACATTACCTGTGTAAGATTCGAACTCCTCTCCTCTTCAAGAGTTTCTTTTTTTTCTTCTTTCATTTTATTTTTTTAAGCTATCAATCACATCATATAATTTATTCACGGACGCTGGCCATGTGTGCGATTTAGCAAAGTCAATTCGTTTCTTCGTTATATCAGGAACATTATTTTCTGCAAGCGCACACTCAATATTTTTTATATAGCTTTCCGGAGTATCGCATAAATATACAAAGTCACTGAAAAAACGCATTGCTTCGGTATCGGTTGCCACTGTTGGTTTTCCGGCTGCAAGGTATTCGTCTATTTTCCGTGGATAGTTTCCGATCGTCATTTGGTTCAACACTTGCGGGTTGATGCACACATCAAATGCATGAACATAGGCCGGCAACTCTGCCGGCTTTTTGTGGCCTAAAAAAAATACATTTTTTTGCTGGTGCAGTGAAGAGGAAGCAAATACTTCATCCTGCGGGCCAACCAAAATTATATTCCACTCCGGCTTTTCTTTTGCAATGAATTCAAGCAAGCTTATATCGAGCCTGGCAGATGTAAGCATGCCGCAATAGCCTATTTTAGAGCCATGCAGGCTATTCATGTCTGTGGGCACTTTGTGGTTTGTTTCAAGAAATTCATCTACCTCGCAACCCTGCCCAATATCTGTACTGGCATTATATTTATTAGCATAATTATTTAAGTAAGCGGAATTAGCTATCACTGCATCAGCTTTTCGCATGATGGCATGCTCTGCTTTTTCTCCATGCTTTTGAAAATAAGGCTGCGATAATAAATAATCCCTTACATAATAAATAAATAAAGAAGGTTGAATATATTCCTTAAGATAGAGCGCATTAAAAAAATCATTATCTATCAGCATCACAGGATTTTCAAAACCAAGCTGCGCAGCTGATGATAAAATTTCCGAAGCTACTTTCTTATTATTTTTTTTATTTAAAAAATTATACAGAAAGCCCGGAGGTAAAAAATTTATAGATTCAAGAATGATCCTTGGATTTAAGACCCAAATATTTTTCTTCGCTTCAGTTAAGGTATTTTTATTCTGCCTGATGCTTTCCAGCCTGGCCTTCACTTTTTTATCTTTCCTGTTTTTATAATAGCTAATCCTGTCAAGCGGCCTGTTCACATACAACACCTTATTTGTATGGCTTATTTCAATAGCCATATTTTTAAAATTGCTGCCAATCTCGATATCCCACGGTTGCAAGCCAAACATTATTACACACCTGTTTTCCATCAATTAAATTTCCATTTGGTTAAAAATTTTTGAGAGAACAATTGAAATATTTGCGGATAGTATTCAAATGAATATTTAAAACAATTGAGAAAGCTGATATTAAAATATTTTTTTAAAAGTATTTGTGTAATAACGAAGCCGATAAAATGAGTAGTTAATAAAGCATAAGCAGCTCCTAAAAAACCAAACTCTTTAATAAAGAAATAACACAGGGTAATTTCTAAAATGGCAATAACAGTAATAATCAAAAAGTTGACCTGCGGCCTGCCGGTTGAATCAATAATGACACCCCACTGTTTTAGAAAAGAAAGAAAGATGGTAGAAAATGTAACCAATCTCAAATATGGAATGGCGTCGTAATATTTTTCACCCGCTAGCACAAAAAGAATTGCCTTAGGAAAAATTAAAATAAAAATTACAATAGGCAATATGAAGCACAGCGTGGCTCCTACAGCCTTTTCATAATATTTTTTTATTATTTCAGGTTGGTTTAAAAGAGCGGGATTGGAACTTTTAGGAAACACAATATCGCTCATAACCTGTGATGGTATGTCAGCGAGATTTACAATACGGAGCGATATACTTTGCGAAGCGACAAACGCTGTATTTGAAAGAATATTTGAAATCATAAATTGATCAACGTTTCTAAAAACGAGTGTGCTCACATTTGACCCAAAAACATATTTACCAAAATGCCATAATTTCTTTATCCATACACCAGAGCGTATGTAGCGAAAAATTAAAAATCTTTTTACAAAAATAAATCCTGAGATAGCGCCCATGCATATTCCACCGGAATAAATAATTACGAGCATACTTAGCGATAAGGAACCATGAATGATATAATAAAGAAAAATACCGAGCAATGTAAGTCCCTGCCGCACGAGATAAGTCCAGAAAAGGTATTTAAATAATGACTTGCCGTACATGATCCATTCAAAATGAGAAAAAGGAATAAGGAACAGCATGCCTATAATAAAAATGTACAGCATTGGCTCCAGCGCCGGCGCATTCACCAATGACGCTATCTGGTGCGAACAAAAAAACAATACTGTGCAGAGAATTAAAGTAACCACCACATTTAAAAAAAAGGCGGCTGACATTACAGCGCTATGCTCATTTTCTTCGCTATGATTTATATATTTTATTAACGAGGTTTTTACAAGGCCGTGCCTGAAAAGCTCAGTAATAGAAGTAACTACAAGAAATAGAGACCATACGCCCATCTCCGGCTTTGAGAGCGCTTTGTGGGCAAGAAGCATGGTACTTAAGACACCAAAAACAGGGAGCATCACCTTTTGAAAGCCATTGTACAAACCTGGCTTTAGCGATTTATTATCTTTTAAATGATGTTCCATTTTACGGTAAAGCAGTCTTTAATTTTTAAATAAATGTTTATCCGGCACTGATTTTTTGTTCCACTTTTTCTTTAGGCAAAAGACAGGAACAGTGTGTTTAAAGCACACTTACTCATTGATGATGGGATCCTTATTTTCACCTGTGTTAGTTACCGGAATACTTACAACTAATTGTTTTCTATTCTGTAACGTAAAAAACCACGGCATATTGACCCGAACGGCAAATTTGTATAACAATACTGGAATTATTAGTCCAACGATAATGCCCGACAGCAGCAGTAACGGAACCGAATAAATATTGAACACCCTCGTTAGCAACGCACGTAAACTGGCAGCGACTATCACATGAGCGACATAGATATACAACGAATGCCGTCCTAAGACCTCCAGCCATTTAGCATTTGAATATTTTTGCAAAATAAATGAAACACTGATAACAAAAGCACAACCAATTATCGCAATTGGAATAAAAACAAGCGGGTTAAAATACTCTACATATTGATACTTTGTGCCGGGGTATTGAATATTAACGTATAAAAAATATAACTGAGATAATACAAAGGGAAAAACCAAAAGAAAAAACAAACGCCATGATTCGAAAAGCTTTAGGTTATTTTTATCCCTTATAAATTTTGCAAGCGCATCGCCCAGGGCTATAAATATATAATAATGAAGAATGTCGCTTACAAAGCCAATGATAATATTGTGGCGATAGAAATAAGCAGACATTAAAAACATAATTAGCCCGAAAACCAAATGGTAGATGGGTTTGAGCCCTAACCCATATTTTAGCAGCACGTAAAGAATGGTCACATTAAACAACGCATACAGATACCAGAATTGCTCAATCTCCCTTGGTAAATAAAGAAGATCGAGGTAATTATAAAAATCGATACGCCCGTTCACATAAGGGGAAAAAATAAGCTGAAGTGTAATTTGGATAATACCCCATAAGAAATATGGATAAAGAATTGTCCGGAGTTTCGTTTTGATAAATTGCCCCATGCCCCTCTTTGCAAAACTTGAGGAAACGAAAATGCCCGAAACAATAAAAAAGAGCGGCATCCTGAAACTAAAAAAAACAATGTTCCACTCTTCGAGAAAAATATATTTAGAAATATCAATGCCCGAATTTTTGATTCCTTCAAACACATGCCTGTAAAGCACAAGAATAATCGCTATTCCTTTTGCATAGTCAACCCACGATTGCCTTTTTGCTGTGTGATGGAGGGTGTGTTGATACAACTCAGAAATTAAGATTTTCGGATAATACGTTATTTAGCACTGCGCCAAGATTTTTTTCTTTCAAGCTTTGCAAATACTGAATAGATGATTTATCAGCTTGGGTAACTGCATGATCGGCTGAAAAAACTGAAATAACGCCGGCAGCATATTGCACAAGTTCTTTCGTGTCAGCATAATTATTTAATGCTGCACCCTCTATAAAAATAAAATCATATTTTTCCTCGAAAGTTTTGATCAAAGTATTCATATCCATTTTGAAGAGTGCTTCAGAAGGCGTTAGGCTGGACTCCCGGCAGCCAATGACGTCAAGATCATCGTAAGTTGTGTTGCTGGTTGAATTTTGCATCAACAGCGGCAAATTACTGTTGAGTTTTTCTGCCATATCCTGTATCAGCACACCTGCACTAAACTTTTGGGTCAAAGTATTATTGTGCATATTCAAATCAATGATCAGAACTTTCTTTTTATTAAGTAACAGGCTGTGAGCTAAGGCCTCGATGATCGTGCTTTTCCCTGTTCTGCGTTGTGTACTGGTAAATAAAAAGCTTTTTTTGCCGCTAGCACTTACTTCGTACCGCAGTTTCCGGATATTATTTTTAAATAAAGCTTCTGAGCTATTTACGTCCACATCAGTTTCGTTCATTACTGTTTCCGAAACATTTTTCTTCTTAAGCTTTATGGCATTAACGATACTTATCAATTTTAGCTTTACAGATTTTTCAAAACCATAAGGCGTCTTAATAGATGCATTAAATATCTCAAGAAATAGGAAAATAAAGGAAGAAAGAAAAAACATCGTTACACCTGAAATGCCCATCGTCATAATGGTTTTTTTAGGCTCAGGTTCTACAGCAGGCTGGCCCAAAAGTGTTTGGGTAAAATTAGCAGTAGGATCATCTTTCGAAAGGCCTTCAGCCTGGTTGAGCTTATCTTTTATGTTTGAAAGTTGCTTTTGTTCCATATCAAGCTTATCTCTGATCACATCAATTTTTACATTACTTCCCGGGTTTACATTGGTAAGCCCCATGTAATA
>JALYYM010000533.1 GCA_030946565.1 Bacteroidota bacterium
GTATTGCCTGAGCTTTCGGCATAATCCCTGGAAGTGCCTGTGAGTGCGGTTGTAAAAGACTCGTCCAATAATTTTTTAGAGATGCGGTCCATTTCTTTTATGCCATCACCTACGGTATAACCCGGATTAAGGCCGGCAGATATTGTTGCAGATTTATACCGGTTATAGTGATAAATACTTGGCGGGGTAGACGCTTCTGTGGTAGACACTAAATTATCAAGTCTTATATTTTCACCACGATTGTTCTTCACCATTATTTTACTCAGATCATTTGGATCATCGCGATCGCTGCGATCTACCTGGCCAAGCACTTCATATTGTTTGCCTGATTTTAAAAAATAGCCAAGCCTTCTATCACTGTATGCAAGCTCAAGGCCCTGTGATATATTGTCAACATTTACACCCAACTCACTTGCACGCAACCGGTCTATGTTTACCCGCAACTCCGGTTTATTGAATTTTAAATCAGCATCCACACCATCCAGGATCGGGCTTTTGTTAGCCTCTTCTAAAAACCCGGGTAATACCGCTCGTATTTTATCAAAATTGTTATTTTGAATTACGAATTGAACTGGCTGGCCCCCGTGCCTGCTTACTGAAATCGTTTGCTCCTGTATGGCATAAGCTTTTCCCTGCGGAAATTTCCTGACATCTTTGTTTATTGCATCTACTACTTCCTGCTGCGATCTTTTGCGGTCTTTCGGATCCGTAAGCATTACCCTTATAAATCCACTGTTTACACCTCCGCCGGAAAAACCCGGTGCTGTAAGGCTTATCATTTTTGTTTTCTCAGGTATAGAATCTGTAATCATTTGCGCAAGGCTATCCATGTAAGCATCCATGTATTCATAAGACGTGCCTTCCGGTGCCGACACACTTAACCTGAACTGGTTCCGGTCTTCCATGGGCGCCAACTCAGAAGGTATGTTTGTGAATATGATCCATATAATTCCAAAGCAAATTGCTACCAAAGCCAGCGCAATCCACTTCACTTTCATGAATGAGGCAAGACTGTTTTTATAACCATTTTCCATTGCGTTGAAAAACGGTTCAGTCTTTTTATAAAACCATGAGTGTCCTATCTTTTTTCTTGTAAGCTTTACATTAAGTACGGGCGTTAAGGTGAGCGATACAAAGGCGGAAATAAGCACAGCGCCTGCAACCACAATCCCGAATTCGCGGAAAAGCCTTCCTACAAAACCTTCTAAAAATATAATGGGTAAAAAAACGATTGCCAGCGTGATGGATGTTGAAATAACAGCAAAATAAATTTCCTGCGAACCTTCACGTGCCGCTTTGTATTTATCCATTCCTCCCTCTATCTTCTTAAAAATATTTTCCGTGACCACAATTCCATCATCTACCACAAGCCCTGTCGCCAGTACTATTGCAAGCAAGGTGAGTACATTTATTGTAAAGCCTGCCAGGTACATAATAAAGAAGGCGCCTATCAACGAAACCGGTATATCAAGCAAGGGCCGCAAGGCGATTATCCAATCGCGAAAGAATAAATAAATGATAAGGATTACAAGGGCAAGCGCAATAAAAAGTGTTTCCTTCACTTCTGAAATAGACCTTTTAATAAATACAGTTTGGTCCATGCCAACATCGAGCTTCATATCCGGCGGGAGATCCTTTTTTATACTGGCTAATCTTTTATAATATTCATTTGAAATGGAAACGTAGTTCGCTCCCGGTTGCGGTATTAGTGCCAGCATAATCATTGGCACACCACTTTCTTTTAATCCCGATTCTTCGTTTTCTGGCCCCAGCACTACATCCGCCACATCACTAAGCCTTACGTTTACACCATTAATATTTTTTACCACCAGATCATTAAACTGCTCTTCGGTATTCAACTTGCCAAAAGTGCGGACAGAAAGTTCTGTCGTATTTCCATAAATTTTTCCGGCAGGAAGTTCAACACTTTGCGTTTGCAATGCCTGTTGAATATCGTCAGTGGTGAGTCCGTAAGCATTTAATTTATCCGGCTTAAACCATAACCGCATGGCATATCTTTTTTCTCCCCATACTGATATGGAACTTACGCCGGGAATGGTTTGTAAGCGCTCAACAATATTGTTTTCAGCATATTCTGTTACCTGCAGAAGATTGCGTGTAGTGCTTTGTACGGTAGTCGCAATAATAGGTTGGGCATTCGCATCAGCTTTCGAAATAACCGGCGGTGCATCTATGTCTTGCGGAAGTTCTCTCGTGGCCTGTGATACTTTATCACGTACATCATTAGCCGCAGTTTCCAGGTCAATGCCCAAATCAAATTCCACATTGATGCTGCTGCTTCCCTGGCTGCTTGATGAAGTAATATTTTTTACACCGGCTATACCATTAATTGCTTTTTCAAGGGGCTCTGTTATTTCCGATTCAATAATATCTGAGTTGGCGCCGGAGTAAGAAGTACGTACGGAAATATTTGGAGGATCAATAGCGGGGTAGTCCCTTACACCAAGAAATTTAAAACCAATAACGCCGAACAATACGATCACCAGGTTCATCACAATGGCGAAAACGGGACGGCGTAAACTGGTGTGGGAGATGTTCAATTAATTATTTTTTTAAAGATGAAATACTGATTTTACCTCCCGGCTTTATGTTCAGCAGGCCTGTAGTAATTACGGTATCACCGATAGTAAGGCCACTTAATATTTCAACTTTTGCTGAATCGCGCTCGCCCGTTTTTACCACGTTAAATTGTGCAATACCGTTTTTGGAAATAATCACTTTTTTATCGCGGGCTTCCGGAATGATAGCCTGCGTGGGAATCATCATTGCATCATTATTATCACCCATATCAAAGTTGACTATTGCAAAAGACCCGGCTGTTATATTCTTATCAACGTTTTCAACAATGGCATGCACCTTCAGGCTGCGATTTTCTTCTGTAATGCCTGATTCAGTAGCCACAATTTTTGCGCTGTATTTTTTATTAGATGCTTCTGTAGTAAAATTAATTACGTTGCCGATAGCTATTTTAGGCGTGTATTTTTCGGGCACCGCAAACTCAAGCTTTAGTTTATTTATTTGACGAATGGTAGTAACTACGGTGGTGGGCGTAACATAAGCGCCGATGCTTATATTTTTAAAGCCTACTTTGCCATAGAACGGCGCCCTAATAACTGTTTTAGAAATGTCAGCCTGCAATACCTGCATGTCAGCTTTTATGGTGCTTACATTTAGCAGGCTCAGGTCATAATCCTGCTGGCTGATACCGCCAATTTTTAATAGCTGCTCCTGCCGGTCTTGTGTTTTATTGGCTATTTGCAGTT
>JALYYM010000550.1 GCA_030946565.1 Bacteroidota bacterium
CTTGTCAATAAAACCAAGCATTTGCTGAAGATCATTTTTTATTTCTTCCTTTTCATGATCATTGAATTCGAGCCGGGCAAGGTTGGCGAGTTTGTCAATTAGTTTGTCATCTACCTTCATGCGGCAAATATAAAACATAGTTTGGCAGGCGATGATTGCAATTGACAAGCGGAATAGGGTTAGTGTAAGATCAAGGGTTATATTAACCTATCTTGTTTCAGAAATCTTGTTATCCAGCCCCACACAAAGAAAAAAATATTGCATATTTTTGAATGAAGCCAAACGATAATTAAAATGAAAGTTCTCCTCGATATAAAAGATTCCAAAGCCTCTTTTGTAATGGAATTATTACAAAGCCTTTCTTTTGTAAAGGCAAGGCCACTTTCAACTCATAGAGCCAAAGTTTTAGAAGACGTAAAGGAAGCGGTAGAAGAAATGAAACTAATTAATGAAGGAAAATTAAAAGCCCGCAACGCAGAGGATTTATTTCATGAGATATAAAGTAAAGGCTATTTCGAAGTTTGAAAAAGAATTGAAGCGTTTAGCTAAAAAATTCCCCTCACTAAAAGCTGAGTACTTACAACTGATAAAAAGCCTTCAGAACCACCCCACCCAGGGAACTCCGCTTGGCGCCAACTGTTTTAAAATACGTGTAGCAGTTTCTTCTAAAGGCAAAGGTAAATCTGGTGGCGCGAGGGTTATTACCTATGTAAAAATTGTAGAAACAGTTGTTTATCTTCTTACCATTTTTGATAAGTCTGAAAAGGAAAACATTCCGGATAAAGAACTCGGAGAACTTCTTAAAGAAATATAATAGAACAGCAATACATATTCAGTGCTCGATTTTTCAACAGACTTACATTTCTATGGATACAGTTAATCTACGTTCAAGCCGATTAGGCCAGGTTTCCCTAAACACTGTTTTAAATATTTTATCTTCACCGCCTTATGGATAATACGAAACAAACCATACCTGCCGGCCGGCAAATAGTAATGAGCGGCATCAGGCCAACCGGCTTTTTGCATCTCGGAAATTATTTTGGCGCCATTCGTAATTATGTGAAAATGCAGGACAATTACGAATGTTATTTTATGGTAGCAGACCTGCATTCGCTTACAACACACCCCGATACAAAGGAGCTGAAAGCCAATGTACACAGGGTTTTAGCAGAAAATATAGCTTGTGGCCTCGATCCGGAAAAAGTGGCTTTATATTGCCAAAGCCATGTTCGCCAAACAAGTGAATTATATCTTTATTTAAACATGCTTGCTTATAAAGGTGAGCTTGAAAAGACGGCTACGTTCAAAGAAAAGGTAAGGCTGTCACCTGACAATGCAAATGCCGGGTTACTTACTTATCCCGTGTTGCAGGCGGCAGATATTTTATTGCATAGAGCACAGTATGTGCCTGTAGGTAAAGACCAGGAACAGCACCTGGAGATGGCAAGAAATTTTGCGAAACGTTTTAATCACAGGTATGCAGAAGTTTTCCCAGAACCGCAGGCTTTTAATTTTAATAGTGCATTGGTAAAAGTTCCATCGCTTGATGATAAAGGAAAAATGAGCAAGAGTGAAAATCAAATGGCAACCTTATACCTTGCCGATGATGATAATATCATTACCAAAAAGGTAATGAAAGCTAAAACAGATAGCGGCCCAACAGAAAATAATTCAGTTAAACCTGGCTACATTGAAAACTTATTTCTTTTGATGAAGCTCGTAAGCAGTGACGAAGTATATAACGATTATGAGCAGCAGTATAACGGTTGTACAATACGCTATGGTGATATGAAGAAGCAATTGGCGGAAGATATGGTAGGTTTTATTTCTCCTATCAGAACAAAAGTGAATAGCATACTGGCTGATGAAAGTTACCTGGCAAACGTGATGAAGCTTGGTGCGGAAAAGGCGATTGTTAGCGCAGAGCGTACAATGCAATTAGTAAGAAACACAATGGGCCTTACTTATTTTTAAATGTGGAGTATTTTCAGATTGTCGCAAGGTTGCCAACCTTCAATAAGTTAACTCCAGATTCAGAGACTCTATCATAAAGGTTGGCAACCTTTCAAAAAGCGACGAAACGGGATACCCTTTTTAAATTTCCAAAGCGACGTTTCAGATTTTAGATTTACTTTTAAATAATTGGTTCAAGTAAGATTACCTGTTCAATAAGGCTGCTTACAGTTAAGACTATATTGGCTAAAATTTATATCTAAAAAAATCCCGAAAAGGTAAATGGCAAAAGCAAAAAGACCAAAGCACATAGCGGTTGCAGGAAATATTGGCGCAGGTAAAACCACACTCACGGAGCTGCTGAGCAAGCATTATAAATGGATTCCTCAATTTGAAGATGTTGACCACAATCCTTATCTATATGATTTTTATGAAGACATGCCGCGGTGGAGTTTTAATCTCCAGATATATTTTTTAAACAGCCGGCTTAACCAGCTTCTCGAAATTCAGCGTGGTACCGAGACCGTTATACAGGACAGGACTATTTATGAAGACGCAAATATTTTCGCCCCCAATCTTCATGACATGGGGCTAATGACCAAAAGAGATTTTACCAATTATTATACTTTTTTTGAAACGCTTAAAACAATGGTTAAGCCTCCCGACCTTTTGATATACCTCAATGCGTCTGTGCCTACATTGGTTGCACAAATACAGAAACGCGGTCGGGAATATGAAGAAAATATCCGCCTTGACTACCTGAAAAAACTCAATGAATTTTATAATAAATGGATTGGAAGTTATCATGAAGGCCCACTGCTGATTATAAATGCTGATACCAACAAATTTTCCGAGAATGAAGAAGATCTTGGCATCATCATCAACCAGATAGACGCAGAGTTGTTTGGATTATTTTGATGCTGATTTTTTCACCCTTTGTAACATTTCATATATTTCCCTGCTAATACACCACAGATTTTTTTAATCCTTCAATCCCTTCAATTCAATCCTTATATTCGTGGTGCAGGGCTTTTTAAATTCAGCTTCCACAGACTTCGTATTATTAATAGTCTTGTAAAAATCATCTAAGAATTTTGTAACGAATTTTACATATTTAGCAC
>JALYYM010000558.1 GCA_030946565.1 Bacteroidota bacterium
ATGCTAAAAATCTGAACGAGCTTGCAAGAAGCAATAAGCTCGATCCTGTTATAGGGCGTGATGAAGAGATAAGAAGGACGCTGCACATTTTATCCAGAAGAACAAAGAACAATCCCATATTGGTAGGTGAGCCTGGTGTTGGTAAAACTGCCATAGCGGAAGGTTTGGCGCATCGCATAGTAAACGGTGACGTCCCCGAAAATTTAAAATCTAAAATAATTTTTGCTCTTGATATGGGCTTACTAATTGCCGGCGCAAAATACAAAGGCGAGTTTGAGGAAAGACTAAAATCAGTAATCAAAGAAGTGGGAGACAGCGATGGAGAAATAGTTTTATTCATTGATGAAATACATACTTTAGTTGGCGCCGGTGGTGGCGATGGGGCAATGGATGCGGCCAATATTTTAAAGCCTGCTTTGGCAAGAGGAGAGTTAAGAGCTATTGGTGCAACCACATTAAATGAATATCAGAAATTTTTTGAAAAAGACAAAGCGCTTGAAAGAAGATTTCAAAAAGTAATGGTAGATGAACCCAGCTTGGAAGATGCAATTTCTATTTTAAGAGGTATAAAAGATAAGTACGAAACCCATCACCATGTACGCATAAAAGACGAAGCGATTATTGCTGCGGTAGAATTATCGCATCGCTATATCACCGATCGTTTTTTGCCAGATAAAGCGATTGATCTTATTGACGAAAGCGCTGCCAAGCTTAGGCTTGAGATGAATTCTATGCCTGAAGAATTGGATAAACTTGAGAGAAGTATAAGGCAACTTGAAATAGAAAGAGAAGCGATTAAAAGAGAAAAGGACGAAGCGAAATTAAAAGCGCTTAATACAGAAATTTCGAACCTCTCCGTGGAGCGTGATACATTCAAAGCCAAATGGCAGCAAGAAAAAGAATTGGTAGAAAAAATACAAAATGCCAAGGCGGAAATTGAGAATTTAAAAATGGCTGCTGAAAAAGCAGAGCGTGAGGGCGATTATGGAAGGGTTGCCGAAATACGTTATGGAAAAATTCAGGAAGAGGAAAAAATTATTACTGACTATACATCGCAGCTCGATGAAATAAGTGAAAAGAGATTATTAAAAGAAGAAGTGGATGCAGAAGATATTGCCGAAAGTGTAGCAAAAGCAACTGGCATTCCGGTAAATAAAATGATGCAAAGCGAAAAGGATAAATTGCTTAACCTTGAGGATGAATTGCATAAGCGTGTAATAGGGCAGGATGAAGCTATAGAAGCGGTTGCAGATGCAATACGCAGGAGCAGTGCAGGTTTGCACGATCCAAAAAAGCCGATTGGCTCCTTCATTTTCCTGGGAACTACCGGTGTCGGTAAAACAGAATTAGCTAAGGCTTTGGCCGAATATCTTTTCGACGATGACAGCATGATGACACGTATTGACATGAGTGAGTACCAGGAAAAGCATTCTGTTAGCAGGCTGGTTGGTGCACCTCCGGGCTATGTTGGTTATGAAGAAGGTGGCCAGCTAACGGAAGCGGTTAGACGCAAACCATATAGTGTTATATTGCTTGATGAAATTGAAAAAGCCCATCCTGATGTATTCAACATTTTGTTACAGGTGCTTGATGATGGAAGGCTTACAGATAACAAAGGCCGTGTAGTGAATTTCAAAAACACTATCATAATTATGACGAGCAATATAGGAAGCCATATCATCCAGGCTAATCTCGAAAGCATCTCCGAAGATAATAGAGAAGAGGTGGTTGAACAAACAAAAAGAGAAGTGATAGATCTGCTGCGCCAGACCATCAGGCCTGAATTTTTAAACAGGATTGATGAAGTGATTATGTTCCAACCATTGTTGCGGAAAGAAATAAAAGAGATCATCAGGATACAATTAAACGACCTTAAACAACAATTATATAAAAATGGCGTAAACCTGGAATTCAGCGAGTACGCCCTGGATTATCTTGCTGACAATGGTTTCGATCCGCAATTCGGCGCCAGGCCTTTAAAGCGGCTTATACAAAAGCAGATTGTTAACCAGTTAAGTAAAAAATTATTGGGTGGTACAATTGATAAGTCTCATCCTGTGTTGGTAGATGTGTTTGATGGTGTGGTGGTTTTTAGAAATGAGGTAAATACGCACGAGACTTTGAAAGCCTGAGGTAACATGTCCAATTAAATATTTAAGTTGAAAAAGAGGTGGTCTAAAAAGGATTGCCTCTTTTTTTACAAAAAGTTTTTTTTACTACTGATTTTCTCTTCAACATAAGTATAGATTAGCTATATGCCGAAGACTGTAAGGTAATATAAGTTGGAAGGCTTAAATGGTATTATTCAATATACATATATATAATCAAATTATAAATATTTATAAACTTTTGACATATTAGAAAATAATTTCTATTTTGTTTTTTTCTCGCAAAAAAGTTTATATCCTGTGTAAATAACTTTCGGTCTATTGATCTCACCTCGCAGCATTATTATTTTTGCATTAAGCAATATCATTTACCCCCATGATATTTCAGGCTATTGATATAATTCACAAAGAGCTAAATAAAGAGTTGAATCTTTTAAGCCCACCTGTTACTGCCGAAGTAGGTAATATCGGGGAAATACTAGCTACTAATAATCAGGGCTCAGATAAGGATATTATTATTTCCCTTATTAACATTGAGGAGAATCGTATTTCCAGAGACCCGAGAAATTATCTTAGAACTGAGACCGGAATGTTAATGAAAAATCCGGCAGTCCATTTAAATATTACCTTATTATTTACCTCGGTTAAATTAGATACAGGTTACCAGTTCGCATTACAGAACATTCAGCATGTTATAGAATTTTTTCAAAACAAATATGTATTTGATCATATAAATACGCCTGATCTTGATGCGGGTATAGAAAAGCTTATTCTTGAAATGATAAGCTTTAACCTGGAACAATTGCATCAGCTATGGTCAATGTTGGGTGGCAAGTATCATCCTTCAGCAGCCTATCGTATGCGAATGATCACAATTGATAACGCAGCAGGAGTTCCGGGACCTTTAATAAAAGAAATTGAAGCAAATTATCATTTAAAGTAAAACTTGAATATGGCGGTTATAGAAGAAGATATAATCAGAACTATATATGAGGAATTGTTTACAGTAAAATTTTTGCATAGTGGTTATGGGTTTCCTCATCCGGGCCTTATTGCCAACAGCATTACTATTGAACCGAATGAAGCAACTAAAAAATTGTTTGTAAACTATAACCTGGGTTACCGATTTTTTAATGATACGCTGATGTGTTTCATAAGAGCCAGCTTAGTTTCACCTCCTGATCCGGAACCAAAAGTTCCATTTTTAAAGTTTGCGGGTGAAGTAAAGTTTCGTTTTCTGATCAATGCTTCAACAGATTTTTTAAATAAAACTGATGTTGCTGCAGCGGGTTCTAAACAGGTATACCAGTTTACTAACCAAGTAAACGCAGGCACAGGTGGTTTTATTTCCATGCATGCAACAGGAGTAGATCTTATAGATGATCTAAAGAACGTGGGTGTTGTAAAGGCAGAAAAAATCTGCTTCGGAGTGATAGATATTTTTAACACGGATGCAATTAACAGCAGCTATGATCTTTTTGATAATAATACAGATCAAAAGTTAAAAAGCCCGGCTTATAAAATATTGTTTAAAAGTAAAATTTAAGCACATCTTTTTTTAAATAATAAAATTTAATTTATGTCACAAATAAATGAAACTGCAATTAAAACTCCGGGTGTTTATACCACAGAGATTCCCTCTTTTCCCCCTTCTGTTGCGCAGGTGGATACTGCCGTTCCCGCATTTATAGGATATACACAAAAAGCTACAGCCCATGGCCAAAGTTTAATTAACGTGCCCTATGAAATTTTTTCTATGGCTGAGTATATTTTTTATTTCGGCGGAGAATATGTTTTTGGAAACGACGATTTTATAGTGCATGTTGACCCCTCAAACGACTATGCTTTTGACCGGATTGAATACACTAAAAAGTTTATCATGTTTGATTCTGTGCGCCAGTTCTATGATAATGGTGGAGGCAAATGCTACATTGTTTGTGTTGGATTATATGATAGCGTAACTACCGGTATTACTCTGGGTAATGAATTAGCTGATCCAATTGTGCCTGGATTGAGAGTTGGATTGAAAGAGCTTGAAAAATATGATGAGCCTACACTTATTTTGTTCCCGGATGCAGTGCTATTAACTGATGAGGGAGATTTTTATTCATTGCAGCAAATGGCTATTGAACAATGTGCTAAGTTACAAGACCGTTTTACTCTTTGCGATATCAAAGAAAATGTTTCATCGAGGTCACTTAAGGAGAGTGTTCAAAGCTTCAGAGATAGTATTGGAATTAATGATTTAAGTTATGCAGCAGCTTACACTCCGTGGTTATACACAACCTATAATAAGGCTATTGATTTCAGGGTGATCAATGGTAACGTTCAGGATACTGCGACCGCTACAATTCCTTTAAACGCTTTGCCAGTTGATCCAACTTTTAATAATCTTATAAAAACATTAGAAAACAATATAGCTGATGAAGAAAAAATTAAAGCTGATATTACTGCTTTAGCGGGATCTGCAAATTCTTTAGCAGATCAGTATAACAGCTTACGCATTGCTGTAATTAATTCTGCCAATCCAGGCGATTTAGCAACAAAAGCACAGGCGCTTTTTACATTTTTAAATTCCATTGCAGTTGTTCTTCCACCATGGCAAACCGCAATTAAAAATGCCAGTCTTGTTTCCGATATGGATAGCACCGCAAGAAATTCGGCAGCGGGTTTAGGAGTTTTTATTTCAAAGCTTATTGCAATTGAAAAGAATGCGACAGTGCAAGCAGATTTAGGAATTACTCACACTCCAGCCAATTTTACAGATTATGATAATGGTGGAACAAAATGGATAAATGTTGCAGATGCTGATGCTAACATTGCCGCCAAAACACCTGATTATCCGGGTGCTACTGAAAAAGATCGTGCGCTCGCAATGATTGTTGAACTGGATGATATAATGAAAAAAGGGATCAGCAGTTTTATTACTAAAGTTAGTGCATCAGCAAAAACCTATTCATCCGTTTCTCAGGCTCAGGTATACAGAACGCATCCCGTAGTTTCAAAAATCATTAATGCGTTAAATATGGATCTTGCTAAAATTCCGCCCTCAGGGTCTATTGCAGGTATATATGCAAAAGTGGATGGAACAAGAGGCGTATGGAAAGCCCCGGCTAATGTAAGCATTAATTTCGTTACAGGACCTTCTGAATTAATTGATGACTTAACACAAGAGGATTTTAATGTAGATGTTACAGCGGGAAAATCAATTAATGCAATACGTACTTTTATTGGTAAAGGAACTATAGTTTGGGGCGCACGCACACTTAATGCTTCCAGTAACGAATGGCGTTACATTTCTGTTCGTCGTTTTTTTATAATGGTGGAAGAATCTGCAAAAAAAGCTACTATGCCATTTGTGTTTGAACCTAATGATGCCAACACCTGGGTAAAAGTTCGTGGCATGCTGGAAAATTATCTTACAATTTTATGGAGACAAGGCGCACTTGCCGGTGCAAAGCCTGAGCAGGCTTTTTTTGTGAAATGTGGACTGGGGCAGACTATGACGGCACAGGATATTCTCAATGGTCTTCTTATTGTTGAAATAGGAATGGCAGCCGTGCGGCCAGCCGAATTTATTATCCTGCGCTTTTCACACAAACTTCAGGAGTTATAAGATTTTAATTAAAAATATATTTCATCATTAAATAAAATACAATGGCACAATACCCAATACCCAAATTTCATTTCCAGGTAGAATGGGGAGGCTCAAAAATCGGCTTCACCGAAGTTACCGGTCTCGACATTACTACCGAGGTTATCGAATACCGTGATGGCGCCAGTCCGGAGTATTCAAAAATAAAAATGCCGGGGCAGCGTAAATTTTCAAACATCACTTTAAAGAGAGGATCGTTTAAAGGAGACAACCAATTTTACACATGGTTCAATACCGTTAGTTTAAATACAATTGAAAGAAGGGACCTCATCATTTCACTCCTTAATGAAAATCACGAGCCTGTAGTTGTGTGGAAAGTAAAAAATGCCTGGCCGGCTAAAATTACACCTACAGATTTAAAAGCAGATGGCAGCGAGGTAGCCATTGAAACGCTTGAACTTGCTCATGAAGGTTTAACCATTCAAAACGAATAAGCATGGCTTTGTTTCCTTACCCCCCGGTAGGTTTCCATTTTTCTGTAGTGTTTCAATTGTTTCCACAAACACCAAATGATTTTCGTTTCCAGGAAGTAAGCGGTTTGGATATGGAAATGGAAATGGAAACATTCACAGAAGGCGGCCAGAACAGGTTTAGCTGGCAGTTGCCTAAACGCACACGCTACAGCGACCTGGTACTAAAACGTGGAATGTTTATGGGTTCAGGGCTTGTATTATGGTGCCAGAATGCCTTCGAAAATTTTGTTTTTGAACCCACAAATATCACCATTGCCCTGCTTAATGATTTGCATGTGCCAATCCAGGCATGGTATATAGTAAATGCTATTCCAAAAAAATGGAGCATCAGTAATTTTAATGCAGAGGAAAGCTCTGTTGTTGTTGAATCAATTACACTTAGCTACCAGTTTTTTAATGTGATAAGTATTGAAAGCCTGGCAAGCGGCGCAGCGGCAGCATTTCTTTAAAATATAAACCGGCTACTATGCCCATTGAAATTAAAGAGCTTCATATCAAAGCCATTGTTGCAACGGGTAAAGATCCTCAGCAAAATGCTTCATTAAAACCTGAAGATATTTCTAAGTTGAAAAAAGAGATCACAAAGGAAGTGACTAAAAAAGTTTTAAAAATATTACAACAAAAAAATGAGCGATGATAACAAACGGATTTGGAAATTTTGAAAAGTTACGGATTGAATCATATGAGGATGCAGCTTTTAAAACCCAGGCAAAAAAAGTAGATGGTGTTTTTACAGCATTAATAAATCCTGACTCTTATACAACAAGAGAGAAAGTTGAGTTTTGTGATACCCAGGCTCCCGGCAGGTCAAAGCCAATCTTAAAGTTCAATAAGATGCCTGCCCAGGAAATGAATTTTGATTTTTTATTTGATGGCACAGGCGTTGTAAATGCGGCTTCTGCGCTAAGCATCGGAATTGCAAATCCTTTGGCAAAATCAAAAACAGTTACTGACCAGATTGAAGATTATAAAAAACGTGTTTTTAAATATGAAGGAGAGGTACACAAACCCTATTATCTTAAAATTATCTGGGGCACATTTTTACTTAAATGCGTTTTAACTTCTATTGATATTGAATATAAATTGTTTAATACTGATGGCGCCCCTGTAAGGGCAATTGTAAAATGCGGGTTTAAAGAGATCATTGATGAGGCATTGCTCTCCCGTACTGAAGACAGAGCAAGCCCCGATGTAACACATCAACGCATTATGAAAGCCAGTGACAGGCTGGATTTAATGACCTATAATATCTATAACAATCAGCAATACATTTCACAGGTAGCTTCATTCAACAAGCTGGATGGATTTAGAAGTGTTGCAGCAGGCACAGTTCTTTATTTCCCTTCATTACAAAAATAATTATGCCGGAAATTCCAACATTAGAACAAACGATAAAGGCCAGTAATCTTATAAGTATGGAATTATTGATCGATGGAAAAGATATGTCCCTTACTTATCAAATTGTAACTATAACTATTCAACAGGAAATAAATAAGATCCCTGCTGCCCGTATATTGATAATGGATGGTGAAGTAAACAAAGGAGATTTTGCCGCAAGCAGCAGTAATGATTTTAAGCCCGGTAAAGAAATTGAAATTAAGCTTGGCTATACATCTGAAAATGATACAGTGTTTAAGGGAATAATTATTTCTAATGCTATAAAAATAAATAACGATTGCTCTGAATTGAATATAGAAGCAAAAGATGAAACCACTAAGATGACCATCACAAAAGGTAACAATCATTTCACTGGTATATCTGATATAGAAATTGCCAATGAGCTTTTAAAGCAAAACAATATTACAAATACTGATATTAATGTAACAACTCCAAAACATAAACAATTGGTACAATCCAATATTACTGACTGGGATTATATGATCAGCCGCATTGATGTAAACAGCCTGTTTTGCGTAATTGATAATACGCAGGTTATTATAAAAAAACCAGACAAAGAGGGTGATGCAAAATTAAAGCTTACTTATGGTTATGATATTATTGAATTGCACACAGAGATGGATTCACGTATTCAAAATGCTAAAGTAACAACTTCTGTTTGGGATTTTAAAAAGCAGGAAGTAAGTAATGAAGATAGCGAAACCACCACTATCAAAGACGAAAGTGAGGCCTCTGTAGATGATTTGGCCGGAGTAGCAAATAAGCCATATCAAATCAAGTCTTCAGTCTCTTTAACCCAGGAGGAAATAAAAGCTATTGCCGACTCAAAAAAACAAAAACAGGAACTTTCAAAAATAAAAGGCAGTGTAAAATACCAGGGTACAAAAGCTGTTAAAGCAGGCGATTTTATTTTGATAGAAGATATTGGAATAAATTTTACAGGAAAAATTTTTGTGTCAGCAATTCAGCATGAATATGCCGGTGGCGACTGGACAACTGAGGCAACACTTGGCTGGAACGAACAATTTTTTGCAGAACAAATTAATTCGCAAAATGCTGCTTCTGCTACCGGCCAGGTTTCAAACATACAAGGTTTACAAAGCGCTATAGTAACTGATATAACTGATAGTGAAGGAGAGTTCCGGGTAAAGGTCAGGCTGCCGGCAGTAAATGATCAGGATGAAGGAATTTATGCAAGAGTAGCAACATTAGATGCCGGAAATAATCGGGGTACATTTTTCAGACCCGAACTGCATGATGAAGTAATTGTGGGGTTTATGAACAACGATGCCAGCCATCCTGTGATTTTAGGAATGTTGCATAGTAATACTAAAGCTTCTCCAATTCAACCGGAATCAGCGAATAATGTAAAAGGTTATGTGTCACGCTCTGAGGTGAAAATACTAATTGATGATGGTGAAAAAAGTATAACCATTGAAACTCAGGGTGGCAATAAATTTTTTATGAGTGATACAGAAAATAAAATTTCTCTTAGTGATGCTAATGGAAACAAAATAACAATGGAACCTTCAGGTATTACTATTGATGCAGCTAAGGTGCTTACTTTAAAGGCAGGCACATCACTTGCTATTTCAGCGCCTCAGTTATCAATGAAGGCAGATGGTGAAATGAAATTAGAAGGTGGCGCTACATCAACAGTAAGCAGTAATGGTATTGTGAATATTAAGGGAAGTATCGTAAATATAAATTGATGTGTGAAGTAAAAAATAAAAATATATCCAATGCCTTTTGCAGCCAGAGTAACTGATATGCACGTGTGTCCGCAAGTGACCGGCGTAGTTCCTCATGTAGGAGGGCCTGTATTGCCTGCCGGATGTCCAACTGTAATAATTGCCGGTTTACCTGCAGCCCGCATTGGTGATCTATGTACATGTGTAGGTCCGCCTGATAGTATTATAATGGGATCGGCTACAGTAATTATTGGTGGCTCACCTGCTGCACGAATGGGGGACAGTACTGCTCATGGAGGGGTAATAGTAATTGGTTGCCCCACTGTAAATATCGGAGGATAAAAAATGGATAAAGTGATCAAATATTTTCTTGGTACCGGGTGGGGATTTCCGCCAAAATTCAACACAACTCCTGGTGTTGAAATGATAAGTAATGAAGACGACATACAAAGCAGTCTCCAGATTTTATTAAGTACCCGGCAGGGTGAGCGTGTAATGCGGCCTGATTACGGCTGCAATCTTGATGAATTAATATTTGAACCACTCACTACTACTTTTAAAACGTATATCAAAGATCTGGTTGCAACAGCAATACTTTATTACGAACCACGCATTGATGTTAACAAAATTGATCTTAATGATACCGGGGAATTAGAAGGACGAATTTTAATTACAATTGATTATACAGTGAGCGCAACCAACTCGCGTTTCAATTTTGTTTTTCCATTTTATAAGAATGAATCAACGGATTTAAAATAATTTTTAAAAATTTATTAACGGGTTAAAAATTTTTAAAATTGAAATGCTTACTACCGGAATTGGCCCACTCCTTCGGAGAGGGGTTGGGGTGAGGTCAACAAATGCAAAGGGGAACTAAAATATATTTTTTATAAAAGCAATAATCTTGAAAAGCCAATAAACTAAACACAACTTGCATGTCTTGCACAGATAAAAATCCATTAACAAGAGAAGGCACGAGCCAGCTTAACCGTGTGCTTGCAGCTCTTGATGTGCATTATGCTGATGCTGACGAACGTACTACTTCCGATTTAATTTTGTTTGCAAAACGATACGCTGAGTATTTGAATTTTTACAATGTAGAGAATGCTCCGGAGGGTACATGGCAGCCCCTTATGATGATGGATATAAGTGTAACGCTTGCTACCATTTCAAATATAAATATTCAGCAAATAAGCGATTACAAAAAACTGCTTTATAAAAATATTGCTCTTGCTATAAATTCTCCGCAGCCTGCCAGGGATACAATAGCAAAGCGGCAATTCAAATTTCTTTTTGACGCACTTTTCTCGCTTATAAAAATTATTGATGATCAGTTAAAGTTATTGCCTGGCGAAGAGTATAAACAAATTATTGAAGATGTAATCAAAAGCAAATTGAGTTTGCCTCTGGCAAATTTGCAGGAAAAGTTTTTCGAAAAATATATTGCTGAAAATTTGCTGGATTATGCAACACCAGAATTTGATAGTGATGCACCCTTTGAAATTAAAAGCGATGGCAATTTTAAACGGGTCAATTTATCTGGTGTATGGCAAGGCAGTTTGCCGGATTTAGATATAACCATCCCTCCGTTAACCAGTGACTATGAAAAAATACTTTATGTAATTAATCATAATCTTTTCAACAGCACTGTTGATACATTGATAAAAGGTATTGCATTGATTGTTACGCGATCAAAAGAATTATTTGAAAAAACTTTAATTGATTTCCCGCAACATGCTCCGCACTATGGGTTGTTCCTCACTTTTACAAAGCTTTTTAAAATTGCACAGGACGATCTGAACCGTTATACGAAACGCCACCTGGATTTTTATTACAAGGATGTACTTCAATTATTAAATAAAAAGCCTGTACCCGATACTGCACATCTCACTTTTGAATTGCAAAAAACTGTTCAGCAACAATTACTTGAAAAAGATATTCTTTTTAAAGGTGGAAAAGATATTACAGGCAAAGAAATCAATTATAGGTTAACTGATAATGTTGTATTGAACAAAGCAACGGTGGTTAAAATTCAGGCGCAGCAAATTGATATAAAAAATAATAAACCATTAAAAGCCTTTCCTGTTGCAAATTCTGAAGATGGGGAAGGAGCAAAATTAATTTCTGCAGATAAGAGCTGGTTCACTTTTGGAAATCAAAAAAATAAGAAAACAGCAAAAGCAGGTTTTGCAATTGCTTCTAATATTTTGTTTTTAAATGAGGGTTCAAGAGAAATAAATATTACGGTAACATTTGAAAATAATATTAAGGAATTAAAAACTTTGAGTGGGAAAACATTATCATGCTTTACTGCATATTTAACGGGAAAAAAAGACTGGCTGAATAAAAACGTATCTGCGGTTTATGATGATATAAATAAGCATATTGTATTTGAAATTGGTCTAACGTCAAATGACAGCGCTGTAATTCCTTATACGAAAAAAATTCATAAGCAGAACTTTGAAACAGATTTACCGCTGCTTAAAATATACCTGAACCAGGATGCAGTTGATGCCGTTCCGTATTCAGTTTTATGTAAACAAAAAATTACCCAGGTTGATATTACGACAAATGTTACAGGTGTAAAAGATTTAGTGCTTAGCAGTGATGCCGGGTCTATTGATGCTTCAAAACCATTCAAACCTTTTGGGGATTTTCCCGGAACCGGTTCTTCATTTTATATCGGCAGTAAAGAGATCTTTCAAAAGAAAATTACAGAGTTGACTTTAAGTTTTCCTGAAGCGGCTTCTTTCAGCCCATCAACATTCTATTTAGATGAAGGTACCTGGAAGTCGTTCCCAAATATTTCAGCAAAAAAAATTACAGGCATTAATGTTGAACCTGCTGCAATAGATTTTACAGCAAATGAAAGCCTGAAAGCCACATCCCTGAATGGTTTTATAAAACTGGCTAATAGCGTGGACAGCTCGTTAGATAAATACCTTGGGGATTTAAAAGTAGCTTTAAATGAAACAACTTTACAATTAGTTGCCGGTGTCACTCCAAGAAAATATCAGCTTAACGTAGGGAAGACCCCTTCACCTCCGGAAATTAAAATAAGCAATTTCTCTCTTAATTATAAAGCATCGTCTTCAATAAAATTTTCCACTGCACAAACGGAAACTGATAACAACCTGTTTTATCATATCACTCCCTTCGGTTATGCAGAAGTTTTTAATGATGGGGCTTTAATAAATACGCAGTCAGAAAAAACTGAAAGATATACCCTGCTTGCTGATGTAATTAATAATGGCGAGATCTTCGTGGGTTTGGAAAATGCTGAGCCTGACACGGTAATAACTATTTTATTCCAGGTAGCGGAGGGAAGTTCCAATCCATTAAAAAACATGGAAATACTAAACTGGTTTTACCTGTTAAATAATGAATGGATAAAATTTGAGAACAGGTATGTCATTGATCGTACCAATAATTTTACCCAGCCAGGCGTAGTTACGCTATCATTTCCTGCTAATATAAATAATCAAAATACGCTGTTTCAAAAAGGCTTGTATTGGATAAAAGCTGCGGTAGCAAAAAATATTGATGCAGTATGCAACATGATCTTAATCCAGGCACAGGCTGCGAGTGTGGAGTTAGTACAGGATGAAGCCAATCAAATAGAATTCAGAAAAGTAATTGCTGCTAATTCTATTTCAAAACTTGTTGTAAGCAATGGAGCGATAAAAACAATAACGCAACCCTTTGATGGTTTTAATGGAAGGCTGCGGGAAAGCGATGAACATTTTTATGTGAGGGTTAGTGAAAGGCTGCGGCACAAGCAGCGGGTAATTTCTATTTGGGATTATGAACATATTTTGCTGGAGCAATTTCCACAGCTTTATAAAATCAAATGTCTTAACCATTCCGGTTTTTATGACGATAAAGGAGTAAATGTTTTTTGTGAAAATTTTCCGGGGAATGTTACTATCATTCCCATTCCTGATTTAAAAAACAATACGCATGTAAACTTATTAAGGCCCTATACTTCTATTGGGTTACTAAATAACATTAATGAATATTTAAAAAAGATCACTTCGCCATTTGTGAAGCTGCATGTAAAAAATCCGCAGTTCGAAGAAGTGCAGTTAGATTTTAAAGTGACGTTTTACGATGGCTATGATGAAAGTTTTTATACACAGCTTCTCAATAAAGAGATAGAAAAGTTTTTGTGCCCGTGGGCATTTGATTCCAACGTTGAAATTACTTTCGGCTCAAAAATTATAAAAAGTGTACTGCTTAATTTTATTGAAGAACGCTTTTACGTTGACTTTGTTACCTGCTTTGAAATGCATCACCTGTTACGTGATGATGAAACTATTTTGTTTGAAAATAAGAATGTTGAAGAAGCCATAGCAAGCACTTCCCGTTCAATATTAGTTTCATACTATGATGAAGAAAATGATGTAAGGCATATTATAAAATCACCCGCAACCTGTAATTGTTAATGGAAGAATTAACATCAATACCGAAATCTTTTAAACCACCTGCCAGCCAGGATTATGAATTCCTGCGAAGCGAGGGCTTAAAGCATATTGAAAATCTTTCGTCAGATCTATGGACGGATTATAATGCTCATGACCCGGGAATTACTATTCTTGAAGCGTTGTGCTATGCCATTACTGAGCTGGGCTATCGCTGTGGTTTTGATATGAAAGATTTTTTACACACTGCGAATGGAACGCTTGTAAAAGGTCAAACACTTTATACTGCTAAGGAAATTCTTACTATCAATCCGTTAACCATAAATGATTACAGGAAGTTATTAGTTGATATTGACGGCATTCACAATGCATGGATGATCGCTGATGATATAAGGCTTGACGAAAAGAAAAATAAACATGCAGTAAACGAAGTTGAGATTTTTGCAGATTGCAAAAAAGATGAATTAACATTTACTCCTGATCTTAACCCTCTATTCCTTTCGGGTTTGTATCGTGTGCTTTTAGATCTTGATTTTGATGACCGCTTTGGTGATTTGAACAACGGTGAAATAATTATTAATAATCCATCATCAACAAATTTTTTTGAAGGTGAATTTGTTTTTCAAATAGATCTGCCATCATGGAAAAATGCTGATTTTAATTTTGCAGCAAATGCGCAGGTGCCCGCTAATATTAGCTCATTGACGATTGCAGAAGTTGAAAAGTTATTTAAGTTTTCTCTTGCCCTGGCTGATGCCAGCACAATTGAATTTACCGTTTCAATACCTAAAAAACCTGCCTCTAAAGTAGTAACGGTTGCCGATGTACAACAGATGTTTAATATAACCGATGCTGATAAAAAAGATAAGGTTGCCAAAATTTTTGAAGCGTATTTAAAGAAAATTTCAAGATCAAGATCCATTGTGCAGCAAGCTGTACAATCCTTACAGGAACATAGAAACCTTTGTGAGGATTTTATGGAAGTCACTACCATTGAGGATGAAGAAATTGCATTTTGTTTTGATGTAGATGCTGATCCTTCTGCTGACATAGAAAAGATACAGGCAGAAATTTTTTATGCAATTGAAAATTATCTTAATCCTTCAATTGATTTTTATTCTCTGAAAGAGTTACTTGATAAGAAAATTCCTGTTGACGAAATTTTTACAGGGCCAATTCTTCAACACGGCTTTATTGATACAGTTCAGTTAGAGCAAACAAACCTGAGAAGCATAATTCATGCTTCTGACATCATTAATTTATTGATGGCTATTGAAGGTGTAAAGGCCATCCGCAATTTTCTTATGACTAAGTATGGCGTTGATGGAAAACCCGTTCCTGGTTTTACTTCTCAAAAATGGTGTCTTGAAATTACACCATTACATAAGCCTGTGTTGAGCACTGATAAATCCAAAATAATTTTATTTAAAAACCAGTTTCCATTTTTAGCAAACTATAGTGAAGTTCGTGATACAGTTTTGGTTTTACATGCTATCCGGTCAAGGGCAAAACTTAATGGCCTGGAGCAGGATATACCGGTGCCTCCCGGAAACAAACGTGATACTGAAAGTTATTGGCCTTTGCAATATGATTTCCCGCAAACTTATGGTATAGGTGTGTATGGATTGCCGCCCGGAGCAACGGCTTTAAGAATTGCAGAGCAGCGCCAGCTTAAAGCATACCTTATGTTTTATGAGCAATTGCTTGCCGATTTTTTTTCACAGCTTAGTAATGCTCATCAATTATTTTCTATTGAAAATATTAAGCAAACTTATTATGCGCAATTTTTAAAAGATATTAAAGATATAGATGCTGTGTACAATACTTCGGCCTCCTTTGGAAGTTTGGGAAATGTGCTTTCAGATCAGGATGCAACTGCTGATTTAAAAAACGGATGGCAATCTTTATATGAATATAAAAATATTTTCCAGGATCGCAGGAACCGCTTCCTTGATCATTTGCTTTCACGCTTTGCAGAGTCGTTTAACGATTACGCATTGCTAATGTACCGCATCAATTACGAAGATAAAACAGAAGAAAAAATCACCTTTAATGATCTCTCACAAGCAAAAATTAATACTTTAAAAAACTATCCGGCTATAAGCAGTGAGCGGGGTAAAGCGTATAATTATTTCCCTTTGAAAAAAGATACCATAACCGGCGACTTAATTATTGATACAGATCAATTATGGAATACTGAAAATGTTTCAGGGCTTGAAAAGCGGATCAGCTTTCTTGCCGGCATCAGTGATTACTCCCGGAGGTTTTTGTCCTGCATTAAAAATATTAAAATTGTTTGCAATGAAGAATTAAATAACAACGGGGATTTAATTTGTACACACTCCTTTACAATAACCTATTTTGAAATTGATGAGATAACAGGCGAATTGATTGAATACAAAATGAATTCACTCAGGTATTCAAACAAAGAAGATGCAGAAAAAGCTAAGACTGATGCGATAGAGCTCGCTGCGGATGTTGCTAATTATCTATTTGATACGGTCACTTCAACCTTGCAGGTTATAGGGCATTCCAATGAAACACTTTTACAAACTGAATCAGTTTTTGCTGATAAGCCTGCAGCAATGTCCCTTGCCGAAAAGTTGGTTGCTGAATTTAAAAATGATTGCAATAATCCTGTAGGGTTACACCTGATAGAACATATTTTGCTACGCCCCAGGGACAAAACATTTGATCTTATGCAGGTGTGCCTGCATGATTGTGATTGCCTTTGCGAAATTGATCCTTACACCTTTCG
>JALYYM010000348.1 GCA_030946565.1 Bacteroidota bacterium
TTTTTCTTTCAACACTATCAAGATCTTTTAATTGCAATTCTGTTTCAACTATCTCTTTATCCGCTATTGGGTTTATCGGGCCTTCATCACGCAATACATTATCATCTTCAAAACAACGCACCACATGTATAATTGCATCTACCTCTCGAATGTTTGCAAGAAATTTATTTCCTAAACCTTCCCCCTTACTCGCGCCTTTTACAAGCCCTGCGATGTCAACTATCTCAATTTGTGTAGGTACAATCCTGTCGGGCTTTACAAGGGAAGCCAGCGCTTCCAGCCGGGGATCTGGCACATTTACAAGGCCCACATTTGGTTCGATGGTGCAAAACCGATAATTGCTTGCCTGCGCCTTTGCACTGCTGCTTACCGCATTGAATAAAGTTGATTTTCCTACATTAGGTAACCCTACTATGCCTGCCTTTAATGCCATTTCTTTTATTTTATAGCTGATATTTATTACCCTTAATTATTTAAGCCGTAAATTTTTATTAATCTCTTGTCTTCTGCGAATAATTTTTTTCTCAAAGTTTGCAAAGATAGCCGGAAATAATTTCCCCACATTGAGAAACAGCTTTGTCTTAAAAAAAAATTAAAACGGGAATGAACTGATATCATTTGAAACTAAAAATAAGGAGGCAAAGTTCAGTTCAAAAAAAATGACCGACGAATGTCAGTCACTTTTTCAAAATTCCTTTCCGGAAATATTACGGATTATCGTCAGTGCTCGTTGTTTTAGTGTAAGTAACCTTATCAGTATGAGCCGCTCCTTTCGAGCTGTTACCCCTTACAAGCGCGATAATAATCAGTAACAGCACAGCGCCACCTACAATCCAAACCCATGATGGAATAGTAGTAGTTGACTGTTGCGTAGTAGTTGTAGTTGTGCTGCTCGAAGCCGTACTATCCTGCGCAAATGAAATTAGCTGCATTACACTTAGCAGAATAAAGGTTGCGACGAAAATCCATGCTTGTTTGCTAAAGATCTTTTTCATGTTGAATTTGTTTAGGTTAAAAAAATAAATCTACAATTAAAGTTGTGCAATTAATAATTATTTGAATAAACCCATAATAAAAAATATAGTGTCAATAATTATACCGTTGCACGCAGGTAAATATTATTACCTGTTTTGGCCACGAACTAACGGTAAGGCATAGAGGTGAAAGATTTCTTTATACAACTCTTTAATTTTACTTGCAATGCGGGTGGGTACTACTGTTATCGCGCCTGGTCTGTGATTCCGGGAGATGGATATATCTAATAAGCAGACACACAAGTGTGCCAACGATATTATTGAAGAACTAATAGTGAAAAGGATTTTTTCCATAAAGGCGTGGCTGATTAGCTCAAAACAATAAATGGTTGGGGTGTGAATTGCATCTTAATTTTATAAATCGTCGAAAAATTAAGGCTCGCCGTAACAATCCGGCGAGCCTTAGAAGTTTTAATAGGGATTTAATTTTGTGCTGTATTACAACGCTATATTATAACTGAGCAACAACTATATTTTCATTCACAGTTGTGTGTGAAGTAATTCTGTACACTTCTGTTTTGTGCGTTTTAGCTGAAGTCACTTCCACCTTTACGCCAAAGCCAGAGGCATTCATGTCTTCGGGCGCAATGGCCAACCTGTAATTCCTGCTGAAGATAGCGTCCTTCACTTTTAGTTTTTCTGAATACAGAAGAGAGTTATTTTCATCTTTTATACTGATGAAAAAATCCTCGCCTACCCTATTATCCAGGTTAAGCTGAAATACAGGCTGATTATTCACTTTTCCAACGAATTTGAATTCGATCGGATCATTAGTGTTTGGGGCCGCAAAAGTTGCGTTTGTAAATCCCATTGCACAAAGGGTAAATAAACCCATTGTGATCATTTTTGTTGATTTGATTGCTTGTTTCATAAAGTCAAATTTTAGATTAAAGATTAAAAAAAGTCTTTTCAAATCAGCAATCGTATTCTCCTCAAATCAATAATCATGGTGTAAAAGTATAACGCTAAAAATGACGCCGCAAACCAATTTATTCAACTCATCTTCATGCTTAGAGCACTTTTTGAATTGTGAAACCCTTGCTAATACAGTCTTTTGCAAAAAAAACTTCGTGACGCCCAACGTGTAAAAAGTACATATTTATCGATACGGGCGAATAGTTCTCCCTGTAGGAGCTAATAGTTATGTTTAACCATAAAGATATTTTAGGCTTTTTTTTTGACTAACAATATCTATGGTTTGTGCCAGGCTAAAATTTAGTATTATGCTTAATAGATTGGTAATATAACAGGGTGGCATACCTGTAAATAATTACAGGTCATTTTCGCGGATTGCTAATCTCTACTTAAAGGCTTAAAGAGGCTTTCTCCGTGTTATCTATTGCTGCCGTCTTAAACGGCTTCATGGTATCTTTTACCGCTATTATTGTAATAATTGCTGAAAGCAAAAGTGATATTGACATAAAGATATATGATGCATCAAAACTGCCGGTAGTCCCATTGAGGTAGCCAACAATGTAAGACCCAATGAAAGAGCCTAAAGCGCCCAGGCTATTGATCAATGCAATTGCGCCACCAGAAACATTCGCCGGTAAAATTTCAGTGATGATCGCAAAGAATGGCCCATAAGGTGCATACATGGCGCCACCGGCAATAACAAGCAATGTAAATGATAGCCAGAAGTTTGTAGTACCAACTAAATAGGAACTATAAAATGCTATAGCGCCTATTAATAGAAAGGGCCAGATAAATATTTTCCTGTTCAATGTTTTATCCGAAAAATGAGATGCAGAAAGCATCGCGATGATTGCAAGCAAATACGGGACAGAAGAGAGCCAACCGGTTTTAACGATGTTCATGTTCGGCGCTGAATTTAATATGGAAGGCAACCAAAGCACAAATCCGTAAACGCCTATACTCCATAAAGCATATTGCAGGCAAAGAAGAATGACCACTTTAGATTTGAAAGCCTCTCCATAGTTCTTCACGGGTTTTATTATTTGCTGTTCTTCATGAAGCTTTTTTTCAAGATTATTTTTCTGGACGGGTGTCAGCCACTTCGCATTTTTGGGTTTGTCATCTACAAGATACCACCAAAAGAAGGCCCAGATAATAGCCGGCAAACCTTCGAAAATAAACATCCACCGCCACCCGACAGACTTCACCAGGTAGCCCGACAATATTGACATCCAGAGAATAGTAACGGGATTGCCCAGGATTAAAAAGGTATTGGCCCGTGACCGTTCAGATTTTGTAAACCACCGGCTTAAGAAGATAAGCATCGCCGGCATCACAGCGCTTTCAACCACCCCCAGCATGAAGCGTATAACGATTAAAAGATTCACATTGCTTACCATGCCGGTAGCCATCGCAAGAAATCCCCATAAAATCAGTGACCAGAAAATTAATTTTTTCGCACTTTTATTGGCAGCATATAACGCTCCCGGTATTTGGAAGAAAAAATAACCGAGAAAAAAAAGAGAGCCTAATAAAGAAGACGTCGCTGCAGTAATATTTAAATCCTTTGCCATTCCGCCTGCAGCCGCAAAACCAAAATTTGCCCTGTCAAGGTAAGCAAGGCTGTATGTTATGAATGCGATCGGGATGAGGCGATACCAGCGTCTTTTAGCAATCGGTTCTGTCATTGTAAATACGTTAGTTGATTATTTATATAAATTATTAAAGATAAAATTCATCATCATTTTGGAACCCGGACTTTGATAACTATTTTCTTTATATCATTACAACCAACAACCTTAAACGCAGGCCTATGCATTTCTTTCGGAGAAAAAATAAAGAACGTTCCAGGCACTGCATCATAATATTTTTCGCCGGTTACGGTAAAGTTTTCATTATCTGTTTTAGGATCGTAAGGCAC
>JALYYM010000604.1 GCA_030946565.1 Bacteroidota bacterium
CTTGAAGACGGTTCGCGTTTAAACTTAACAGCAGCACAGGAAAAAAGTTAATCAATGCAATAGAAGCCTGGAAAAACTGTGACAGTATAAATGGGCTTATAGTATTTGATGATGAAAATGAAACGAAACACCATAATCATTTTTTACATCAACATCGTTCCATGTATCGAGAAGTGGCAGGCCTGTAACCGGATCTGTTTTATACGAATTGACCAAACTAAAAGAAGGTTGATTGAAACCGCAACATCCCGCAGGGCCGCCGCCACTTGCAAAATTTAAGACATCTCCCGCATTTCCATTTAGTCCGTTGGCATTATCATTCACGGACATTTGCACGGCGAAAACAGTTTCTGCATTATTTTTTGTATCTATATTGAAATTATCATAAAAATTTACAAGATCGTATTTCACACCGGATGCATTTACACCATTTGTAATTATGTCATCAAGTAATGGCTTTGCCTCCTGGTATTTATGCTGAAACATATAAACCTTTGTAAGAAAAGCTTTCGCGGCCCAACTGTTTGCCCGACCGGCCTGGGGTTTGGTAGCATCCAAATTATTCGCGGCAAATTTAAAATCTTCTTCGATTTTTGGCCAAACCGGATCAGTATTTCCAACTTTATAATTACCTGCTTCAAAAGAAATTGTTTCATCGAGGTAGGGAATATTTCTCCAGATTTTAGCTGCTTCAAAATGATATACAGCTCTCAAAAAACGAGCTTCCGCTTTTATTTGTGTAGCCTCGGCATCAGAAATAGAACCATCCGTTACTTTCGCCAGCACTCTTAGAACATCATTAGCAGATTGAGCCCCCGAAAAAAGAGCCTTCCACTTTTCAGCAAATGGCATAGAACTGGCATTTTCTTTATAATTTTCAATTTGCTCTATCCAGGCTTCATCACCAAATTCCGATCCCTTATGCGAATCATCAGAGGCTACATCGCCAAGTATAAAATTACTTATGCCCGTATGCCACGGCTCGCTGGTTCCGCTAACACCGATTCCATCAAGCAGGGAATAAGCCCCTATCAATAACCCATTCACTCCGGCTTTATTTGCAAGGGTTGCTTCGTTCAGAGAACCGAGAGCCGGTATTTCGAGGTAGCTTTTTTTACAGCCAAACGGGAATGCAAACACTGTAATTATTCCCACTACAACAATACTATTAAATATACTTTTCATAATCGTGCGATTTTAAAAAAGAATGATGCGATTTAAAATTTAAGGTTAAGGCCAAAAAGAATATTTTTCTGATTATTCGGGTAATTACCATAGTCAATTCCAAATGCAGCGCTTGACTGGGTTCCGCCAAGATTACCTGTTAATTCAGGATCGAGCCCTTTATATTTAGTGATCGTAAAAAGATTAACTCCCTGCAAATAAAATCTAAGATCATTAACTCCTATTTTTTTAAGAAGGCCGGGGTTAATAGTATATCCTATTACCAGGGATCTCAATTTTAGAAATGAACCATTTTCTTTATAGTAAGAATTAATTACCCCATTCGTACTGAAGGAACTGGCGCTTTCCAATATGGGCACACTTGAATTGGTATTGGAGGGAGACCATGCATTTTTCAGCACATTGCTTTTTGCCCGCCCAACCGAAGTGCCCATAAACTCTGTGTAATAACGTACAAGATTGAATACATCATTACCATAGGAGCCATATAATATTGCTGAAATATCAAAACCCTTAAAATTTGCGCCGAGGTTTAATCCGTAAGTGAAATCGGGATTGGGATCGCCAAAGAAAGTACGGTCGTCAGGAGTTATTTTATTATCACCATTCACATCCTTGTATTTGAAACGCCCCGGCGCTGCATCTGTCTGTGTTGGCGACTTCGTTACATCATCATCACTTTGAAAAAGGCCAATCACTTCATAGCCAAAAAATGAACCAACCGGATGATCTACCTGGTTTCTAACGATGTTACCAATCCTTGATCCGGCAACATCGAAGTATCCCGGGTCAGGAATTTTTACAACAAGGTTTTTGTAAAAACCAACATTCAGTCCAATGTTGTAGGACACCATGCTGCCGCGATTGTTATAGGTAACAGAAAAATCCCATCCTTTATTTTGTATATCGCCTGTATTGATAGTTGGCGCCGCTGCCCCTCCCGCACTTGCCGATAAAGGAAGAGGAAACAATAATCCGTTTATTGATTTTTTAAACCAATCAACAGAGATGTCCAAATGATTATTCAACACTCTTGCATCCATGCCGATGTTGGTAACAATATTTTCTTCCCAACCTGTTTCGTGATTTCCAATTCTGGTTTGGCGAAATCCCTGCTGAATGGAATTGGAAGAACCGGTAATATCATAATAGCTGCTGCCGAAGCTTCCACCGTATAAAGAAAAAGCATTGGAAGGGCTCACATTGGCCTGGGACCCTAAAACCCCATAACTTCCTCTCAGCTTTAAATTATTTACAAAAGAAATATTTTGCATGAACTTTTCGCCTGTTACTCTCCATCCCGCTGAGACAGAGGGAAAAACTCCGTATCTTTTATCGGCGCCAAAAACTGAGGATCCGTCTCGACGTATAGTTGCTCCCAATATATATTTATCATTAAAGCTGTAATCTACACGGCCGAAAAGTGAATACAATGTATTGACATAAGTGCCACTGCCATTTCTGATACTTGAAGTCCCATTACCCAGAATAAGATAGTTAGGATCGAGGGAGAAAAAATTATTGGCTGAACCACTAAGACTTCTTCCGTTATTCTTCACGGCTTCCGAACCTACAATTACATTCAACACATGCCGGCCAAAAGTATTTCCGTAATTCAATGTGTTAGTCCATGTGTAGTTGGTGTTGTATTGAGCATTTTCCGAGAAACTGTTCTCACTGAAGTGATCCTGCTTTGAATGATACCTGTTGGGACTAATAAAATACGAATACTGATTGTCAGTATTACCGCCAAAGTTTGAACGGAGTGTGAAGTGATTTAAGAAATCAACTTCGCCATATACATTGCCGGTAATGGCCCAAAAATTATTTTTATTATTTTTTGTATTTTCCTGAATGGCAACTGAGTTTTCACCTTCTCCAAATTCGGGACCAAGCCATGTACCTCCATAATTCCCTTTGATATCATGAACGGGTATTACAGGCATAATGCGGTAAGCATGTGAAATGGCATTGCCTTCGCTGAGATTGTTGAACCCCGGATTTTGTTTGTAAAATACATAAGCATTTTCTCCAAACCTTATATGCTTGCCGGGTTTAAATTGTGTATTGATCCTGGCGGAATATCGTTTAAGAAAAGTTTCAATAAGTGTGCCCTCCTGATTTAGATAACCGAGTGAAAAAAGATAGTTGGCTTTGGAACTTCCACCGCTTCCAGATAGTGTATGGCTTTGCATGGGAGCGGTTTTGAAGATTTCATGAAACCAATCTGTGCCTGTTTTATTTATCGCCTGAATAAGATAATCGGGATTGTTTGCGTCAAAATTATATAAAGATGGATCTACTGCAGGATCCCCGGCGCTACCAGTGCCGGATATACCCGCAAAGGCTCTTGCTCATCAAACAAAGGCTCCTGCTCATCAGGCACAATGGGAATTTAAAGCATTCGTTGGGATATACTATCGTGGAGTCAGGCCTTATATTTACCATAACCAACCATAACGATGAAGGCCCTTATGGCGATACCAAGAAAGTCTACTATAAAAGATTTTCAGAAATGCTGACAGCATATTTCCCTGGAAAATTTACAACTATTCAAACAGGGTTATTCTAATACTTAAACCGTTTGATTATGTATGTGAGTGTTTTATAATGAAATGAATTTGACTAAAGGTAATGTTTTTATAAAATAGCTAAACAGAAGAATACTTATTCGAAGACAATCCAATTTAAAGCAGGGTGCTAAAGAGCAATTTGACTTTCAACAAACAGTTAGTTTTCCGATTTTTGCCAGCATATTAATTGCGAAGTTTGTTACAAACCAGGTTCATTGAAACTCCCCATTTTCTTCAACCTTATGAACTTTTAATAGTCCACGCTCTATTAATGCCGCGGATGATCCATCAATGTCTTTTGGACCGAATAAAAGGTCATGCTTTTGGTTTTCACACGCAAGCCTTAGTGTTTTAATCATAAGTTTAGAGAGGGGAGGTTTCGCTCCCTTATTCAATAAACTTATTCGCGAATGAAATAACTCTGGTCAGATTTTTTTTATTAGTAAGTTATTTGAATTTTATTGTCGAAAACGAATGATGATTAAACCCTATACATATAATTCACTTTGAAAAATCATGGCTGGGATGTTTTGGAATTCCTGCCTGGTCTGACCAGATCTCCAACTCTTCAGAAAGAATATACATGATCAAAAAATAACTTTTTATCTTCCGTCAATAGCCAATTTTAAAGCTCTTAAAATGGCGCTATTTTCAACATGCCTCGTGTCGGAAATATCATACCAATTCGCTTCATTGTTTTATATAATTTATAGATTTCCCCCTGGCATTTGTGATAACATACTCTTCCAAATTGGCTATAACAGTACCCAAGGCATTTGAAATTTGAAAAGGTTTTACCGAATAGAAAGACTCATTCTTATCGTAAAGAATTATTCGGTTACTTTTTTGTTGGGAGGCTTCCATTATTGTAAAATAATTACATTGATGAAGAATTCTGCAAATGTATTTTCATTCAGAGTAAAATATAGAATGAGGGTATTTTCAAGAAAGATTTACTTTCTATCTTTATATCGCTAGCAAAGAACGAAGAAAACTCAAACTCGTTATAGGTAAATGGTATCTTTTACTTTCTTAAAGGCTTAAGCTTTTCATTAAGTTCCTTTCAAACCTCCTTTATTAGATAGTCTTCTGCAATAACCTGGCAACGGTTGTAAGGTTTCAGGTAGAGTATTTTTTATTGACAGATGAATTTACTCAAGAGAAAATAGGCATTCCTAATGTTAAAATTTCCAATCTATATTTCACATAAAACATATTATCTTTGGCGTGGAATTCAATGAATAATACCAATTCGGTTACATCGATTATAATAACTTTCTAATTAATTGGTAACCAAAGATTTTACGAGCTTTCTAATCATCTTGTCATCCCGACACAGCAGAAGATCAAAATCCGCTAAAAGCCAGTAAAATCAAGGTTTTACTGGTTTTTTATCCCCATTTCATATCAAAATAATGCAAAGAAAATCACAACTCTGGTGAGTTA
>JALYYM010000606.1 GCA_030946565.1 Bacteroidota bacterium
GATTAACACAGAAAGGCAACGGGCAAAAAAAATTAGTTTCCTACAAAAAGAAGCACTAAAATATGGATACGTTTTACAGAATGCTGTGGCTTGATCCCCAAGCGTTTGCACACAACGTCATTGTAAGCATGAGAACCAAAAAGAATTATGTTCGCGGTAGAGTCCTTTCTGCGAACCTTTTCTTTTATAAGCGCTATAATATTTTGCCTGCTTTCAATCATCATTTACAAATATAGTTTTTTGCAGCGGGGGAATTGACATAGGCGAAGTGACAAGACCAGGAAAGATTCAGCATCTTTATATAAAAGTCTCTATCGCACAATAAAATAATAAAAAATTGATATTGATAAAAAGAAGTAAGAGGTAATTTTGTGCTATCACTTTTTCAACTGACAACATGAAAATACTTGCCTCGTTCATTATCTGCCTTTTTATTTTGAATTCTGCAGGCGCACAAAGCCCGGCAGATTCAACCAAAAAGCTAACCCTGCCAAATGGCTGGTCACTTACGCCTGCCGGTCACGGTTACCTGCTGGGTGATCTTCCGCTAAATATCGCGGTAAGCAAATCAAAAAAATTAATAGCTGTTACGAACAATGGCCAAAGCACGCAAAGTATTCAACTTATAGATGTATCATCCGGGAAAATTCTTGATAATATTGAAGTTGCTGTTTCATGGATGGGATTGAAATTCAGCGCCAATGAAAAATATTTATATGCTTCCGGCGGCAATGATAACTGGATTTTAAAATATGCGATCAGGAATAAAAAACTTATCCTGGAAGATTCAATAAAGCTTGGTGAAAAATGGCCAAATAAAATCTCGCCTGCAGGTATTGATATTGATGACAGAAAGAAAATAATGTACGTCGTAACAAAAGATAACAATTCTCTTTACCTCGTTAATCTTTCTACCAAAAAAATAATCAGGCAATACTCTTTGAAAGCTGAAGCATATACCTGCATGCTTTCACCCGATAAAAGAGAATTATATATCAGTTGCTGGGGTTGTGGAAAAGTGATCGTGTTTAATACAACAACCAGGGAATTTACCAATACAATAAATGTTGGTGAGCATCCCAATGATCTTTGCTTAACGAAGAATAGTAGGTATTTATTTGTTGCAAATGCCAATGATAATTCTGTTTCTGTAATAAATATTTCTTCGAAAAAAGTTATTGAAACTTTAACCACTTCTCTATACGCTGATGCTCCACAAGGCTCTACAACCAACGGTCTTGGCCTTAGCCCTGATGAAAAAACTTTATACATCGCCAACGCTGATAATAATTGCCTTTCTGTTTTTGATGTAAGCAATCCGGGGCAGAGTGTTTCGAAAGGTTTCATTCCAACAGGCTGGTATCCTACCTGCGTGAAAGCGATAGGCGATGAAATTTTTGTAACTAATGGCAAAGGCTTTTCATCCTTCGCGAATCCTGATGGACCCAATCCTGCGGTAAAAGGAGACGTCGTTGTCTATCAGCAGGGTGATACAACCAAAGTAAAAAAGGAACAATATATTGGTGGATTATTTATCGGAACAATGTCAGTGATTGATGTGCCCGATGCAAAAGAGCTTGCAGATTATTCTCAGCAGGTTTATCAAAATACACCTTATACTAAATTAAAAGAATCTGTTTCGCAGGGCGAAGCAGGTAACCCTATTCCGCAAAAAATCGGTGACCCTTCTCCAATAAAACATGTATTTTATATTGTAAAAGAAAATCGCACTTACGATCAGGTGCTGGGTGATATGAAAGAAGGCAATGGGGACACAAGCCTTGTTTTATTTGGAGAAAAAATAACGCCCAACCAGCATAAGATTGCAAGAGATTTTGTGTTACTTGATAACTTTTATGTAGATGGCGAAGTGAGCGCTGATGGCCACAACTGGAGCCTTGGGGCCTATGCAACCGACTATCTTGAAAAGACATGGGTAACAAGCTATGGCGGACGTGGCGGAGACTATGGCGCTGAAGGGACGAGAGAGATTGCCAATAATAAAAATGGATTTATTTGGAATGATTGCAAAAGAGCAGGCGTTACTTATCGCACTTATGGAGAGTTTGCTGATGACTATAAACCAAACATACCAGTTTTAGAAAATCATTTTTGTCCTTATTATACCAGTTGGGATCAGAAGGTGCGTGACACAACACGCGTGGGTCAATGGAAACGGGACTTCGACTCACTGGTAAGCGTAAACGCTTTGCCGCAACTAAATACTTTGCGACTTATTAATGACCACACGGAAGGGTTAGTCGTTGGCAGGCCAACACCTTTTGCACATACAGCAGATAACGACCTCGCTGTAGGTATGTTTATAGATTATCTTAGTAAAAGCCCGGTATGGAAAGAGAGTGTAGTTTTTGTGGTAGAAGATGATGCACAAAATGGCCCTGACCATGTTGATGCACACAGAAGCCCTGCTTATATAGCCGGCCCCTTTGTAAAAAGAAATTTTGTTGATCACACTTCTTATACTACTTCCGGAATCTTAAGAACCATTGAACTGATATTGGGGCTGGCGCCAATGAGCCAATATGATGCAGCCGCTACACCGCTCTGGCGCTGCTTTACCGCCACGCCTGATCTTACCGTATATAATCACCTTCCGGCTCAAACAGATATTACTCAAAAGAATACCGCGGTAAATAAGCTCTCAGAAAAAAGCGCCGCTTTCAATTTTACCAAAGAAGATGCGGTGAATGATGCAGAGTTTAATGAAGTGTTATGGAAAGGCATTAAGGGCATGAATAGTGTGGTGCCTTCGCCGAAGAGGGCTGCATTTTTAACCGTAAGAAAAGAGAAAGATTTGGATTAAAGATTTAAATGTAAGACTGAAATATTTCTAAATACATAGATTTGAATAATTACCTGATTAACATTAAAGAACCTTTAATCAATTTCACTCCTTCATTTTTAGATTTGTATTTACAGATATAAACGAATACTCCGGATTTTTGCTGAATGCCTTTAAAACTACCATCCCAGGATTTATCTATCATGTTAGTACTAAAAACTATTTGTCCGTAAGCATTATAGATCGTTAACTGGTATTGCTCAAACACACCAGCAATTATTGGTTTAAAATAATCGTTTAATCCATCATTATTAGGAGTAAAAGAATTAGGAATATAAACAGTGGTTTCACATTTTTCAGAATGAACAGTTACAACT
>JALYYM010000353.1 GCA_030946565.1 Bacteroidota bacterium
TGTATGTGTATGGCTACAACGGCGCTTTTGATAACAACCAATGTTATACACTTAATATTCAGTTAAGTGCTACCAACTTCAGCCCCGATTTATCAGCGCCAGCGCTAAAAAATGCTACTACTATAAGACAAGGCCTTAAAGTTTATCCTGTTCCTGCATCTTCTTCATTAACGGTTTCCTTTGATGCTTATAAAAGAGGTACGGCGGATATTATTATTACTAACCGCCTCGGCCAGCAGATACTGCATAAAAATGTAGGAGTAGATGATGGAATAAATATTACTAACCTGGATGTGAGCAAGATAACGCCGGGGATGTATTTCTTAAAAGTGATTAATGGCGAAGATGTACAAATGAAAAAATTGATGATCGGAAGATAATTGACTAACAATTTTAGGGTCGAACCTCATCATGGGGTTCGCTCTTTTTTTAGCCTAAAGCCGCACAGTGGCGGCACCTTGGTTCATAAATATCTTTTTCGCCGAGAAGAACTTGTCCGCCTGTGGCTGTTTTGCGGTAACTTATATTGGCGATGTTTCCACATATCATACAAATTGCATGGAGTTTTGTGATGTAGTCTGCAATTGCCAGAAGGTTGGGCATTTGGCCAAATGGCTTACCCCGAAAGTCCATATCGAGCCCCGCAACAATTACCCGGATTCCTTTTAGCACCAGTTGTTCGCAAACAAAAGTGATCTGGTCATCAAAAAATTGTGCCTCATCAATGCCTACTACATCTACGTCTTGTGCAAGTAATAATATTGTTTGAGAATTATCAACCGGTGTAGAGTGGATTGTATTTTCGTCGTGGCTCACAATTTTTATTTCATCATACCGTACATCAATAGAGGGCTTAAAAATTTCAGCTTTCAGGTTAGCAATTTTTACCCGCTTCAATCTTCGTATCAGTTCCTCAGTTTTTCCGCTAAACATGCTTCCACAAATAACCTCGATCCAGCCGCGGTTCTCACCTTTTAAATTAGGCTCTATAAACATTTTTTGTATTTCATTTTAATATCAATTTGTAACTTAGCTCCGATTGCAAGGTTAAATGATTTAGTGTTAATTGAAAACAAACATTTTTCCTGCTCCTTTTTGAAAAACTTTATTCAACATTATTCATGGAAAGAGTGTCCACACTCATCAGTAAGTTACAAAAGCAGTTAGATGAAAAAGCGCCTGCTGATTCAATGCTAAATACCGCTCAAATGCTTGTGGCGGAGTTGCTTGGCAAGGCTGAAAACCGGAAAGAAAAAAAACAAGAGAAGGTTTCAGTACTGATGCCTTATTCTCATGTAAAAATGGCCGGAGTCCATAACGATAATGGAGAAGAAAATGCAGAAGAAAAAATTGTGGAGGTATTGAAGGTTGATGAAAAAGAAATAGAACAGGAACTGGAACAAATCAAAAAAAATGCGGCGGTTGTAAATGCGATGGTATCAAACGCAAGGCCGGGCTTTGTGTATGATCCTATAGAAGACATGCCCACATTGGCCCATCAAACTCCTATCGAAAAAAAGCAAGTACCAAAAAACGAAATCCCTTTTGAGTATCCCGAATCATTAAATGATCGCCTTAAAGAAGTAAAAATCGAACTTTCCGAAAGGCTCACCGAAATGCCCATCAAGGATTTAAGAAAAGCCATTGGAATAAACGATCGCTATCTTTTTTTAAATGAATTGTTCAGGGGAGACGAAGCAATGTATGAAAGAAGCATTAAGACCATTCAGAACTTTTCAATTTTCGCCGAAGCAGAATACTGGATTAAAAGAGAGCTTAAAGTAAAACTAGGCTGGATAGATAGCGAGCCTGCTGTGAAGCAATTTGACAGTCTCGTTAAGAGAAGGTTTTCCGGAGTCTAATAAACAACTTGACTTTTCAACGCGAAGCTTTTTCATTTCAAATATTCCTTACTTTTTATATAAGTAATAATCTTTTCAGAAGCGCCGGCATTCTTATAAACGTATTCCTTTGCTGCCATTCCTCTTGATAAAATTTCCTTTTCATGAGCCAATAAAATATTTACCACTTTTTCAAGTTCCACTGCACTCCCTATACTCAAAGCACCCGAACATTCTATCAATTCTTCTGCTTCAAAATTCTTTTCATATTCCGGGCCGAAAATAACAGGTTTTCCGTATACTGCTGCTTCAAGAATATTATGAAGCCCATCATCACCAAAGCCGCCACCAACGTATGTTAGCGTGGCATACTTATAAAGCCGTGAAAGCATTCCAATGTTATCAATGATCATACAATTGCGAGCGTCTCTTTCTCCTGCTACCTGATACCTAATACCTGATACCTGATCTGCCATCCATTCTGAATAAGTAACAGAACCTGCAAACTCCTTCTTTACATCCGCAATATTTTGATGATCTATTTCGTGAGGCGCAATTATAAATTTTATTGCGGGATGCTCTCTTACAAAGTGTATCCAACCGGCTTCGTCATCTTCCCAGGTACTGCCGGCAACTATTACTTTATTAGCTCCGCAAAATGCTGCAATGCCCGGCGCCTCTATAAAATTGGAAGCAATATTTATTACCCGGTCGCACCTGGTATCTCCTGACACAGTTATTTTTTCCTCATGCACTATCGCAATTAGGCGCTGTTTAGATAAATCATTTTGAACAAAAAAATGTTCGAACGAATCAAGCATCTTCCTCCAAAATCCCCCATACCATTTAAAGAAAGGCTGGCTGCTTCTAAAAACCCCCGACACAAGTAACACGGGAATATTTTTATTTTTCAATTCTTTCAAATAATAATACCAGTATTCATATTTGATCCACAATACAAGATCAGGCTTCAGCATAGCAATAAGCCTTCTTGCATTTGCTGCCGAATCCATTGGCAGGTAATAAACCTGGTCAAACTCTTTATTATTTTTTATAATATCGTATCCCGATGGCGAAAAAAATGTTATAACCAAGGCCGCATTTGGAAAATCTTCTTTTATTTTTTTTAATAAAGGCCGGCCTTGTTCAAATTCACCAAGGCTTGCACAATGCATCCATACCGTTGGTTGCGTTTTGTTAGAATAAGTTTGCTTTAATTTTTTAAAAAAATATTTTCTTCCTTCTACCCATGACTTTGCTTTCTTGTTCCAAAGAGAAGCGACATGAATACCTGCTGAATAAATTGCCAGGAAGATGTGGTATAAAATGATCAAAAAATTTCCGTTTTGCAAACAAATCTAATTTCTTCTCAGGGAAAAGCATGGCTTATAATTTCTAATTTTCATTTACTTTTTCAAATACTATCTTTGCACCCTTTAAAAAAAAACTACATGCGGCCTCTGCAAATGGTTGACTTAAAGCAACAATACCTCAACATAAAAAATGAGGTAGATGCGGCAGTAGCCGATGTGCTGAGCAGTTCAATTTTTATTGGCGGGCCGCAGGTAAATAGCTTTTCTTCCGCCCTCGCCGGCTACCTCGGTGTAAAGCATGTAATTCCATGTGCCAATGGCACCGATGCTTTACAAATCGCTATGATGGCACTTGGCCTTCAGCCCGGCGATGAAATAATAACTCCTTCTTTTACTTACATCGCTACCACGGAAGTGATTGCCCTCCTGGGTTTAAAGCCTGTATTTGTTGAAGTAAATCCTGCTACTTTTTGCATTGACCCGGAAGCAATAAAAAAAGCTATAACTCCGGCTACCAAAGCAATTGTCCCCGTTCATTTATATGGGCACGCGGCAGATATGGAGGCGATAATGGCAATTGCCAAAGAGCATAATCTATTCGTGATTGAAGACAATGCCCAGGCTATTGGAAGCGATTTTTATTATAAAAATGGTACGGTAAAAAAGACAGGAAGCATTGGTACGATTGGGTGTACTTCTTTTTTCCCAAGTAAAAACTTAGGTTGTTATGGTGATGGCGGCGCTATGTGTACTGATGATGATGCGCTTGCTGAAAAACTAAAGATGATTGCCAACCATGGCCAGCAAACAAGATATTATCATGAAATGGTTGGCTGTAACTCAAGGCTTGATGCATTGCAGGCCGCAATATTAAATATAAAACTTCCGTTATTAGA
>JALYYM010000643.1 GCA_030946565.1 Bacteroidota bacterium
CTTCCCTGTAAATCAAAAATGTGAAGTTCTATCGAGGCCGCCTTTTGCGAAGTGTAGTGCAATTCAGCAGAAGAGGAAACAATGTTTGGTGTTATTTTAAGAAAATTAGTTCGATTGATGTCACTCACTGAAAGTGAAATTTTAGAATAAGAAACATTCCCATCTATATCCATAATTTTTAAGCGGTAATAATTGCTACCAGGTTGCGGGCTATCATCTTTAAAATTAAAAGGTGCTGCACATCTCGCTTTCGTTTCAGTGGAAGAATATATTGCAGTAAAATTCTGTAAGGTAGCTGACCGCTGCAGCTCGAAAGTTACCGAGGTTGAGAGACAATTTACCTGCCAGTGAATTGCATTGCTTTTATCCGCTTTATCTACTGTAAAAGCATGCAGGGTTATCGGCAGGGCTATCTCAAATGTATTCTTTGGATTTGGTGGAAATACAGCAAAGTCGCTTCCGTTGTTATTTGCGTCTGCAGCAAAGTTAAGCCGGCTCGTGGCTGATGTAAGCGTGTGGGCAGGCGCTGCAGATGTTTCCGAACAATCAACATTATTTCCGTAACCGATAAAATCCACAATTCCTTCAGCAGCCGCAGCGCAGGAAGTTAGTGGTTGCGCCCCGGAATTTACCAAAGCAATTTTTCCCCCTGCGATACTGAGGTCAAAATTGCCCGTAGCATCGGGCACTGGTAATTCAGCGCCCGAGGCACCATCCCCCAAACCCTTAATCAAAAACCAATGATTGGCCGGAACGATTCCTGAAAGTGCAATAGTTTGCCATACATTCCCGGAAGGCGATGCTAACTGGATCGTATATGCAGCGAGGTTTATAGGAGACGATGAAAGATTGAAGAGTTGGATATAATCATTTTTGTAGGCGCTGTTCGCGCTTCCGCCACCACCATACACTTCTGATATAACAAGGGTTTTGCTTTGTGCTGCGCAAAAAAAGGAAGTGAGGGTAAATAGAATGGTAAAAGTTTTTTTCATCTTTTTGTGGTTATGGATTTTTGGAATTATGTGGATTTACCACGAATTGCTTTCGCCGTATTTATGATAAACGAAGATACAGCCCGTAAAGATGCAAAAAAGCCCTCTCATTTACAAGAGGGCCTTTAGAGGTGTTTAAGAAATATTTTGTGCAGGCTTAATTCATAGATGCTGCTTCATGTACGCCTTCGCCGATTTCTTCAAGCATTTTTTTATTAAAAGCTTCCAGGTCTTTTGGGCTGCGGCTTGTAACTAACCCTTTATCAACGATCACTTCCTTATCTTCCCAATTTGCGCCAGCGTTTATTAAATCTGTTTTTATAGAAGGATAAGAAGTCATATTTCTTCCTTCAATCAATCCTGTTTCAATCAATAACTGCGGCCCGTGACATATAGCTGCAACAGGCTTTCCTGCTTCCAGGAAACTTTTTGCAAATGCTACATAATCTTTGTCAACCCGCATTTTATCAGGATTGATTACTCCGCCCGGTATCATTAAGGCATCGTAGTCTTCGGGGTTTGCATCGCTCAATGCAACATCTACAGGAAGTTCTATAGACCAATGATCGGTGTCCCATGCCTTCACTTTATCTTTTTGTGCAGACACTATACTTACGGCTATTCCCGCGTTTTCCATTGCCTTTTTCGGGCTGGTTAATTCTACTTCTTCAAAGCCATTCTCTGTTAGAATAGCTACCTTTTTTGATTTTAAATTTGCCATGATTCTGTATTTTTTGTTTTGAAATTTATTTACTTTTTTTCTTTTTTTCAGGAACGCAATTAGGAACTTTCTCACCGTTCTTTTTCTTCATCCCTACTTGTTCATATCCTTTCCAGCAAGGATCTTCTTTTGTGCTTTTACTTTTTTTCATATTTGTATTTTAATAAGTTATTTCTGTAATGTTATACCAATGACTATCTTATCTTATATTAAACAATAAATATGCATTGCTGGTTCACATATAATTTGAGAAGATTATTCAAATAACTGTGGTTTTTTGGCAACAATATCTTTTGATTGTAAATTTCCACACTAATTTTTTACAGTTAAATGAACCTGGTTAAAGTTTTTGATAAAAAGACAGCTAAAGAATTCTTAAAAGTTCCTCTTGTAATTTATAAAGAGGATTCAAA
>JALYYM010000662.1 GCA_030946565.1 Bacteroidota bacterium
TATCAGGTATGAGTTATGAGGTATCAGGTATCAGGTATCAGTTATGAGGTATAATAATCACCGGGACACTGTTCACCCATCACTGATCACTCATCACTGATCACTGATCAACCCATCACTCACCACCGACCAACCCTCACTTCCCAATCATTCCATCAACACTTACTTTTCCAGGGCCGCATAATAAAATTGCTAATGCACCGGCGAGATATATCGCAGCTTTCTCTCCTTCTGCAAATAGCTGTCCGTTGTGTACTTTAAATAGAGCAACGAGCATTACTATAATTATTGGAATGGCTGCGAGGCGGGTAAACAAACCAAGGATTAAAAACATAGAACAAAAAAATTCTGCAAACACTACAAGCGAAAGTGAAACGGTAGAACCAAGTCCCATAAAATTCATAAAATGTGCTTTCGTTGTATTGAAATGAACAAGCTTAGTGTAGCCATGGCTCGCAACCAATACACCCACTGCGAGCCGCAATACGAGCATCGCAAGGTTAAAGGCCGCGGGCGAATATTTTATCGAAAGAATTCTTTTCATCGTTTTTTATAATTGTATTAACAAAGATTTGTGCAATTTAAAGTCTTTTAATATCATCATCATTTTTATTGAAGGCTTATTAAGGAATGGTGTTTGTACTTTTGCGCCGGACATATTTCTTTTTTCATTTTTGGATGTTGTATGCGCTAACAACTTCATGAAAAAAATAAAAATAATATAATTCATGATTCGCCTCTTTTTGCCTCTTGCATTTTTTGTTCTTTCTCTTTCCTGTTTTTCTCAGCCCAATTACAATGTTACCGATCCTGAAAAAAACTTTAAAGAAGCGAAGGATTATTTTATAAAAGGAGAGTACAGCCTTGCCTATCCTCTGCTAAAACCATTGAAGGATAAATATCCTGACAATACACAAAGCAGCCATGCATATCTCAACCAGGACATTGACTATTATTATATCGTGTGCGGATTAAAGCTTAATCAATCTGTAGCGGAAGATGCTGCGCAACGCTTTATTGATGCGGCCAATAACGAAGCGCGGCAACAAATAATGAGTTACAACCTGGCTAAATATTATTTTATTAAAAATGATTTTGCCCGCGCTGTTGTATATTATGAGCGTGCCGGTTATGACAATCTAAGTAATGAAGAAATTGCTGATGCAAAATTTGAACTCGCCTATTCCTATTTTAATCTTAAACAATTCGATAAGGCAAAGCCATTGTTTAATGAAATCCACCAGTTACCTGATAACAAATATTATTATGATGCCAACTATTATTATGGATTTATAAGCTTTCAGCAAAAAGATTATGCGGAGGCGCTTGGTGGTTTTAAAAAGGTAGAAAACATAGAAAAATACCAGGGGCTGGTGCCGTATTATATTGCCGATATATATTATGCGCAAGGCAACAAAGATGAAGCATTACGCTACGGTGAGCAAGCGCTAACCCGCAACGATGTGTATTATAGAAAAGACCTTAACCTTTTAATCGGGCAGATATATTTTGAGAAAAAACAATTTGCCAAAGCGCTTCCATTATTAGAGGCTTATGTAAATAATGCTGATAAGGTTTCTAAAGAAGTTATGTACGAGCTTAGTTATTCTTATTACGATGGCAACCAGGTGGAAAAAGCGATTGAAGGATTTAAGCAGTTAAGCAACGAAAAAGATTCGTTAGGCCAAAATTCGATGTACCTGCTTGGCGATCTTTATTTAAGAACGAATCAAAAAGTAAATGCACGAAATGCATTTCTGTATAGCGCTAATAATAGCAGTAACAGGAAGCAACAGGAAATTTCGCGTTTCAATTATGCGAAGCTTTCCTACGAACTCGGTTACCAGGATGTTGCCTTAAGTGAGATGAATAAATTTCTTGATCTCTATCCAACATCCACTTATGCTGATGAAGCTAAAGAGATTTTGATAAACCTGTTGGCGAATACAAATAATTATAGCGATGCAATTACAATGTATCAATCATTTGATAAGCCAACGCCTTCTATGCAAAAAGTATATCCAAAGCTTTTATTTGGTAAGGCAACTGAATACATCAATGATGGAAAAATTACACAGGCAGATGATCTGCTGTCGAAAATAATCCGTGATCCGAATTCAGGAAATGTATTGCCTTTCGCAAATTTCTGGAAGGCAGAAGTTTCGTATAAGCTAGGCCGTTATGATGAAGCTATCAGGTATATGAACGCTTACCTGGAACAAGGCGGCTACCAGGGAGAAGCAAATCCTGATGCGGCAAAATATGTTTTGGGCTATGCCTATCTGGCTACCGAAAACTATCCGCTGGCGCTGGCAAATTTCAAGGATATATCTTCTTCTCTTTCATCGCAATCAACCTCCCTGGCGCAAGATGCTTACGTAAGAGCAGCCGACGCTAACTTCATGCAAAAAAATTACAGCGCTGCTAAAACGATGTATCAAAATGTAATTGATAAAGGTTTTCCGCAAAGCGATTATGCCTTGTACCAGATCGCTTTAATAAGCGGCATCAATAATCCAACGGAAAAAATAAAAACTTTTAATGCTCTCATTCAGCGGTATCCACAGAGCGACCTTGTTGCCGAATCAAACATGCAAATTGCTAATGCCTACATGGCACAGGAAAAATTCAGGGATGCCATTCCTTATCTCAATAAAATTCTTGAGATGAAAGATGCGAGTGGGCAATACCCGAAAGTTTATTTGAAACTTGGGCTTTCTAATTATAACCTGAATGAAAATAATGAAGCGTTGAAATATTACCAGAAGTTGGTAAGCCTTTATCCGCAATCAGCCGAGGCTGATGAAGCGATGGATAACATGAAGAATATTTATGTAGAATTGGGCCGCCCAAACGAATATGTTGACTTTGCAAAAAAATCAGGAAAGGTGATCAGCATTTCAGAAGCAGATTCATTAAGCTTCGCTTCTGCTGAACTTCGCTATAATAATAATGATTGCGCCACTGCGATAACAGGGCTATCAGACTACCTGTCAAAATATCCGCAAGGGGCTTATGTATTAGAAGCTAATTTTTACAGGAGCGAATGTTATTCAAAAAATAAAGACTGGAAAAATGCGGCGCAGGGATATGAAAATGTAGTAGACCTTGGCAGCAACAAGTACGCTGAAAGAGCTGCTTTGGCTGCTGCACGGGCTTATTATTTTGAGCTGCAGGATTACGCTAAAGCAAAAATATATTTTACAAAATTGAAAGAGCTGGCCACCACGCCTGAGAATGAACTGGAAGCCTTGCGCGGTTTGGTAAGAAGCTATTACCAGAGAAAAGATTTTACGCAAGCCAATAATACAGCGAAGGAGTTGCTTACGAAGAAGGGATTGAGCTCGGATGATAAAGCCATTGCAAATCTTGTGTTAGGTAAATCTTTGCAGGCTGATAATAAATGCGAAGAGGCTATTGCCGCATTTA
>JALYYM010000664.1 GCA_030946565.1 Bacteroidota bacterium
CTGCGTCAATATACGGCCTCATCAAAAATAAAAGACTTTGAAAAGAGCCTCCCAAGACTAAAAGAAATGGGCGTTGAAATTTTATGGTTTATGCCAATAACGCCTATCGGTTTTGAAAATAGGAAAGCGGATAGCACAGAGTTGGGAAGCTATTATGCTTCGCGTGATTATACCGCTCTTAATCCTGAATTTGGAACTATGGATGATTGGAAGGAAATGGTGAAACATGCGCACAGCATGGGTTTCAAAGTAATCACAGATTGGGTTGCCAACCATAGCGCACCAGACAATCACTGGATGAAGGAGCATCCTGATTTTTATAAAAGAGATAAAGACGGCAACACCGTTTACACTGCAGATTGGAACGATACCAGGAACCTGAATTACGATAATCGTGAGATGAGGGATAGTATGATTGCGGCCATGCAATTCTGGATACGGGAGAGTGACATTGATGGCTTTCGCTGCGATGCAGCTTACGGGCCACCGGAAGACTTTTGGAAACAGTGTATTGATTCCTTAAAAAAAATGAAAGACGTTTTTATGCTTGCCGAAGCGGAAGTGCCGGCTCTGCACAATGTTGGTTTTGATGAAAGCTACGCCTGGACAGTGATGGAAGGTTTTATAAAAATGTATGCCGGAAAGCTTTCTCTTCCACAGGTAGATTCTATAATAAATGATGACATAGCCCGCTTTCCTAAGAGTTCTTATCGTTTGTATTTTACTTCCAACCACGATTGGAATAGCTGGGAGGGAACAGAATTTGAAAGGTACGGCGACGCATGGAAGGCAATGGCCGTGTTTTCGCAAACGATGTATCAAAGCGTCCCACTTATATACACAGGCCAGGAAATACCTCTAAAGAGAAGATTGAAATTTTTTGTAAAAGATCCTGTTGTTTGGGATAAATATGACATGGCGCCTTTTTACAGCACATTGCTTCACCTGCGTAAAAAAAATCCTGCACTCGCTGCAAATGCATCTTATAAAAAATTAGTAACAGCAAATGATCAAGCCATATTTGCCTATGTAAGAGAAAGCGGAAAACATAAAGTGGTTGTTGTTTTAAATCTTTCAGCACAGCCACAAAGCTTTACCATAAACAATCCATCAATTAATGGAAATCCTTCCAATGTTTTTACGGGTGTGAAAGAAAAATTGAATGATACCCATGTGTTCAATATGGAGCCGTGGGGATATATAGTGTATGATTATAAATAAAGGTTGAAAGCTATGTATTGCTTAGAATAAAAAGTAATGGTAATATAAAACAGGAGATCAAAGTTTGAATAAATGGTCGGAGCAAAATTGAAATTTAACGAACTGCTAAAAGAAATCAGGCAACTGGTGGAACAGGCCAGGAGCAATGTTATCAGGAACATTAATACCGAATTACTGCTTACCTATTGGAAGGTAGGCAAGCTGATTGTTGACAAAGAGTCTTCGGAAAAATACGATGAAACTTCTGTAAGGGATATGCTCCTCGACATTTCAAAGGAGCTTACAAGAGATTTAGGAAAGGGATTTAGCCGCAGCCAGCTCACCTACATGCGTTTATTTTTTTTACGGTTTAATGATTACAACTCGGCAGCCAAATTTGGTGTGACAGTGTCACACCAAAAAAGCAAGAAGGCTACGAAAATAACTGGACTGACAGTGTCAGACCAATTAAGCTGGTCGCATTACTACGAGTTATTAAAATGTAATGATGAAATGGAAATCAGCTTTTACCAGCAAACTGCAATACACGAGGGATGGTCGGTGAGAGAACTTCGCAGGCAAATGAACACTTCTTTATTTGAACGTATGGCGTTAAGTAAAAACACAAAGAGTGTAATGAAGCTCGCCGCTAAAGGGAAGATTATTGAAACGGATACTGATATCGCCAAAGACCCTTATGTGCTGGAGTTCTTAAACATTCCGGAACATTACAGCTATTCAGAAAAACACCTTGAACAGAAAATAATTGATAACCTTCAAAAGTTCATTCTGGAGTTAGGCAAAGGCTTTGCCTTTATAGCCAGGCAATTCCGCATTACGCTCAATAATAAACATTACCGGGTTGACTTAGTTTTCTATCACCGGATTTTAAAATGCTTTGTGCTGATGGACCTTAAAATTAAATCGGTAGAACATAGTGACATCGGGCAAATGAATCTTTATCTGAACTATTTTGAAACGGAACAAAATGTGGAGGGTGACAATCCACCTATCGGCATCATTCTCTCAAAATATAAAGATGATGTAATGGTGGAGTATGCCATTAGAGGAATAACAAATAAAATTTTTGTTTCAAAATATCAATTATTTCTGCCAGACAAAAAATCATTAAAAAAGAAAGTAAAGGAGTTGTTGGAAAAAAATTAGTCATTAAGATTGTTGTTGTGGTAAATCTTTCAGCGCAGACATAAAAGCTTTACCATAAAAGATCCATCAATTAATGGCAATCCATCCAATGTTTTTACAATTGTGAAAGAAAAATTGAATGATACTCATGTGTTCATTATGGAGCCGTGGGCGTATATAGTGTATGATTATAAGTAAAGGTTAATAGCGTTAGGCATTGAATTTTTTAAAAACTATTATCTATAAAATGATAACTTTATAGTCATAATTTAATTTTTATGAACGAGGTAAATTTTTTAAAAGAACAGGCGAAGGAATATTTAGATAATGCTGATGAAAGAGTTATAAAAATGGTGCATGCTATGCTGGAAGTAAATGCTGAAAATGATTGGTGGAATGATCTTTCCGATGATGTGAAAAATGAAATAAATGAATCGATTAAAGAATTGGATGAAGGGAAAGGTATTTCACATGAAGATGTAAAAAAATGTATCCGCAATGGTTTCCAAAATAGTATGGTCGCCATTAGGCCTTCAAAGTTATATCGATAACGTAAGGTATCTTGAAAGTAGTTGGACCACAAAGGAGGTATCACATTTTATCTTGTCTACTGAAAAGAAACTGAAAATTCTAAGGCAATTTCCAAAAATTGGTTAC
>JALYYM010000667.1 GCA_030946565.1 Bacteroidota bacterium
TATTCACAAAGAGCTTTTAGCTGAGAATAAAATCCACAAGAAGAATTTCAAAAACAGTGTTTTATAATACCTTTGCAAAAAAATTGAAATAATGAAGAAAGTGTTTATTGGGTTTTTATTGGCATGTCTTTTTTTCTCTTGTGATATCAGGAATACAAAGAACAAAGGGGATGTGCAAGCGCCTGGCTCCGGGCAACCATTTACAGACTCTACTACGGTGCAGATGATTGATTCAGTCTATAATTTTGGTAACGTTACCGATGGCGAGAAAGTAGAATACAGCTATCGTTTTAAAAACACCGGCAAACATCCTTTGATTGTTTCCTCCGCTGTTGCAAGCTGTGGCTGCACAGTGCCTGAAAAACCTGAAGAGCCGATAAAACCAGGCGAGACAGGCTTTCTAAAAGTGGTATTCAATAGTACAGGAAGAGTTGGGCCTGTGCACAAAGATGTTACAGTTACTTCGAATGCATATCCGCAGTTTCCTGTATTGCAGCTAACAGGTGAAGTAGAAGCGTCTAAACAATAATTTTTCATCAAGCCGTGATATACGGTAAATACAAATCAAATAATATATGAATTTAGCAATGGTTTTTTTAATGTTAGGGCAAGGCGGATCTGGCGGTGGCGGATTTCAGTTTGTTTTTTTAGGATTAATGATTCTTGTTTTCTGGCTTTTTATGATAAGGCCGCAGGCAAAAAAAGCAAAGCAGCAAAAACAGTTTCTTACCAATTTGCAAAAGGGCGACAAAATTGTAACCATAGCCGGTATCCACGGCACTGTAAATAAAGTAAATGAAGATGGCACGATGCTGCTGGAAATCAATCCAGGCAGTTATCTTAAGGTGGAGAAAAGCGCCATCAGTATGGAATGGACAGCGAACATCAACAAGCCCATAGCGCCAATAAAATAATCTTTCAGAAGAAAGTTGATAACTAAAATGAAAGGCTGACCTATTTCCAGGTCAGCCTTGTTATTTAATAAGGTCACGCAATCCCCTCCACTTACATTTAAAGAGACTTGGAAAAAGTAGCCTACCGTTTTATTATTTTCATGTAAGGACTTCGTTATAATTCTACAACCTTTCCCGTTTCGCTACTCTTATAAGCAGCTTCTATTATTTTTATCACTTTCAAAGCATCTTCGGCTGTTACCGGCACGGGCTTATCATTGCGGATCGCTTCATAAATTCCATCGTAATAATCATTATAATTTCCACGCTCTGTAGCAATATATTCTCTTACAACTTTTCCATCTATTTCTGTATGCAACAAGCCTCTTTCTGAGTCAGGTTCTGTTCCCCACCCTGCTTCATCCGGCGTGTGGCCTGCGGTAAGCATATCTTCCTGCACATTGGTTTTTGATTTTATAAAAGAACCCTTCAAGCCATTAAAAATATAGCCGGGTAAAATTTCCCGTACCGAATAGCTCGATCGCAAATGCACCCTGAATGTTTTGTAGTACAATAAAATATTGAAATAATCATCCACTTTTGAAACCGGGCGCATTGCCTGTATATCTGCAAAAAGTTTTTCAGGCATGCCAAATAATTGCAATGCCTGGTCAATAATATGCGCTCCCAAATCGTACAGGGAGCCGGTGCCCGGCCCCGGCGTTTCTTTATGCACCTTCGGACCGATGTCTTCTCTATACCTGTCGAAATGCAGTTCTACATCAACAAGATCGCCCAGCAATTTTTTATCCAGCACTTTTTTAATTGTTCTGTAATCACTGTCGTAGCGCCGGCTTTGATAAACTGATAGTTTTACATTTTTTTCCCTGGCAATTTTTATCAACTCATTTCCTTCATCAACCGTGACTGTAAATGGCTTTTCAACAACCACATGCTTGCCTGCAAGCATGGCTTTTTTTGTGTATTCATAGTGCGTGTAATTAGGCGTATTTACAATCACCAGTTCCACAAGATCATCTGCCAACATATCTTCCAGCTTCCTGTAAGTTTTTATGCCCGGATACTTTTCTTCGGCAAGATTTTTACTGCGCTCCCAAACTGCATACAAATTAAAGCCGGAATTCATATTTATGAAAGGAGCATGAAAAACCCATCCACTCATTCCAAATGAACACAAGGCTGTATTAATTGGTTTCATAATTTTAAAATTTTTACTGAATTATTTACTAAAGTTTGTTTAATTATTACTTGAACTTACATATCAATATACTACAAGATTAATAATTGGAATTATACAAAATCTTCACATAATTTTTTAAGTTAAATAATACCGATCTTAAAACCTTAGTACAAAACAATGCCCCGGATTATTTTACCTTATTAGCTTATTTCAAAAGGCGTTTTTAAGAGACTGCATATTTAGAAACATAATTAAAAGAAGTCTATCTTATGATTTACAATTCCTTAGTAAGGTAATAAGGTACGTCTATTAATATGCATTACTACTAAGGTTAAAGAAAAAGGTTTCCATACTTATATCAGGTAAAAGCACAAAAGTCCTTTAGCATTTGAAGATTTATCTATGAGCTAATTATTATTCAACTATTATTTATCAGTTCAAGCCTTGTTCATTTCCCTATTGCAAAGGCTTTACCCTAAACCAATCGAAACCTGCATAATCGGAATCATTCGCTTGCGATTCTCTTGTACAAAATATCCCTGCCTTTGCGCCAATCCATCTTCCAGGCACTGCGTTAAATTCATTTCCGGCATTTATAAAATTTTTACCATCAAGGCTGTAGCTGAAAAAACATTTGAAGGCTTGTTTCACTTTTACTCTTAGGTCAATTTCATTTGAGCTTATTTTAGTTACCACAAATTCCGTCTCAGCATTACCGTTATATGCATCTTTGCAAACTGATTCTATTAAATACACGCTATTCTTTTTATTTTGCAAAGCGATGTTTGCATAACTCATTCCCATAATCGCTAATCCTGCTTTTTCATTCTCTAATTTTTCATTCGGATAAAATTTCATTTTAGATGTGATAATAAATTCCTCCGCAGGAAATTTTTGCAAAAGTACATTAGCGCATTCCATAAATTGCCAGCGCCTTCCGGAAGGCGTTGTGAATACAGTCGCAGTGAGCCTTCAGCAGGATTTATAAATTTCATATAAGCGTCTTTAAATGAACAGTCGTTTATAG
>JALYYM010000683.1 GCA_030946565.1 Bacteroidota bacterium
AAAAAAGTATTCAAAAGCAGGATGATGTAAGCGCCTCCGAAGCAGTCGGCCAGGAAATGACACCGGATGCAAGCGAATCAGTTACATCAGCGGACGAACTTTCCAATACGGCTGGTAACCTAACGGACACGCAGAGCCGCTTTTTAGCAGATGATTCTGCCGCTCCCGGCGCAGGCCAAATGAATAAATCAGATTTTCTTGAACAGTTAAATGTGCAGGTATGCAACACCGTTGACGAAGCCCTGGCAGGAACTTCTTATTCCTCAAATAATTGTCCCTACATTCGTGCGGCCCTTGCCCGGTTGCAGGGTAACTCTCCCTCTCAAATTGAACAAATATTGCAACGATATGAACCGGCAACACGTTCGGCTCAAAGTGCCTGGGATATTATCCAGATAATACAAATAAGAGTGCAATCAGCAGTTACCCGCTGGAAAGAAAATGGAAATATTTCGGGCATTCCTGCTGATATTGTTGCCCAGATTCCTGCGGGCTTACAAATGAATTCCGGTTTACAGCAAGGATCAGATTCCGGCACAGGAAATTTACTTTTCAAATCCGTTCATGGCGCAGATGCGCACCCAACCCAATCTCCTGCGTCGGTAATGCAGAGCCTTGGCAAAGGGCGTACGATAGAAGGAAGTACCCGCAGCAAAATGGAGTCGGCTTTTGGAACTAATTTTTCCGGGGTCCAAATTCACACCGATAGCCGCGCCGCAAATCTTTCCGGCGGCATGAACGCAAGAGCTTTTAGTGTTGGTAATCACATTGCTTTTGCGAATGGCGAGCACCAGCCGGGTACATTAATAGGAGATGCTTTACTTGCCCACGAATTAGCACACGTTGCTCAGCAACAGGGCGCAGGCACAAGCGATCTTCAATCGAAAGATGGAGCTAGCTATAATCAATTGGAGGCAGATGCTGATTCTTCAGCGGTTAATGCCGTGATGTCTTTGAGAGGCTTAAGAGGCAATATTAAAGAAATCAAAAAACAAATGATGCCGAGGTTAAAATCAAAATTGCAATTACAGCGCTGCCCGGGCAACAGTGTTAAAGATGGTGTTGCGAGGTATAAGCCTTTTACGTCTACCGCTTTTGAAAACACCAAACATGCTGCCTGCAAAACGGATGATAATACCATTGGGGAAAGCTGCCCAATTTTAGGTAAACTCGATGGCAAATTTCCACCAGGAAGAGAACTTGAGTGGAAGGGTGGCAAGATCATAAACGACAAAGGCTTGCCGCAGGATCCGTGTGCCGTTTCAGGAACACGGGATTGCGGTCAATAGGTAGTGGAGCTAAGCAATTTTATTATTAATAATTTTCTAACGCTTTTTCATAAGTAAATAATCAGAATTAGAGAATAGACATGAACAAATAATGAAATCAGTTCAAAAAAATAATTCAGCAACGAATGTCGATCATTCACCTTTTATAAATAAAGGAAACTATTTTTTTGGGAAAAAGAATTTGTCATTTTTCAATAAAACTACTTTGCAAACAAAGCTTAGTGTTAATGAGCCTAACGATATGTATGAAAAAGAAGCCGATGCAATGGCCGATAATGTAGTCCGTCGTTTAGATAACTATTCTTTTGCAGATGCGGGTAATAGCCCGTCGCATTTTTTCAATAAGCCTCCTTCCCTGCAACGTAAATGCGCATCCTGTGAGCAGGAAGAAAAATTGCAGAAAAAAGAAGATGATGATAAAAAAGCGATGTTGCAAAACAAGCTTCAGAAAAAACCAATTTTTGAAAGCAATGCCGAACTTCCCGATGACTCCCTCTCCTTTGTCCAAAGGACTCCATTTGGAGGAACGGGGCGGGGTGAGGTTTTACAAAGAAAATGCGCCAACTGTGAAGAGGAAGAAAAGCTGCAAAAAAAACCGGATTTAACTTCTCAAACTGCATCATCAAATATTGAAAGCCAGTTAAATTCTTCAGGAAGGTCCGGAAATCACATGCCTGCTGCGCTGCGTGAGCAAATGGAATCTTCGTTTGACGCAGATTTTTCAGACGTAAAAATTCATAATGATAGCACGTCTGTGCAAATGAATAAAGATTTGAATGCGCAGG
>JALYYM010000736.1 GCA_030946565.1 Bacteroidota bacterium
GTATTATTGGAATGAGACATATAGTGATTCATGATTATGATATTGTAGAAGCTGAACGTTTATTAGTTACAATCAAGAAACACATTCCTATTTTAAAACAAGAAATACAAAAATATTTAGATTAAAATGGATCAGCAAGCTATAAAAAACAGGTTTGGAATTATTGGCAGCTCTCCTGCCCTTGTGCATGCGCTGGATGTTGCCATACAAGTTTCGACCACGGATCTCAGCGTTTTAATAAACGGTGAAAGCGGTGTAGGTAAAGAAGTATTTTCTCACATCATTCATTCACTTTCCGCAAGAAAACACAATCCTTTCATTGCCGTAAACTGCGGCGCTATTCCGGAAGGAACAATCGACTCAGAACTTTTTGGCCATGAGAAAGGTTCATTCACCGGCGCGGTAGATAGCCGAAAGGGATATTTCGAAACAGTAAATGGGGGAACTATTTTCCTTGATGAAATTGGAGAGATGCCACTCGGTACGCAAGCCCGCCTGCTGCGTGTGCTGGAGGCAGGTGAATACATTCGTGTAGGTTCTTCAAAGGTTCAAAAAACAGATGTCCGTGTGATCGCCGCGTCAAATAAAGACCTGCTGGAATTTACGCATGCCGGGAAATTTAGGGAAGATCTTTACTATCGTTTAAATACAGTACCTATAAGGGTTCCGGCCTTACGCGATCGCAAAGAAGATATTCCTTTACTATTTAGAAAATTCGCTGTTGACTTTGCTGACCGTTATAAATCTCCACCTGTACAACTTGATGATGAAGCCAAAAATGTTTTAACCAGCTACCCGTGGCCAGGGAATGTCAGGCAACTAAAAAATATTGCCGAACAGATATCAGTATTGGCTAAAGATAAAAATGTGACGGGCAATGAAATGAGAAGCTTTTTACCCGAAACAAATTTTACGAGGCTGCCCGCCGTTCTGTCGGCAAACAACCAGGGAGGAGCAAATCAAAAAGAATTCAGCAACGAAAGAGAGATTTTATATAAATTATTTTTCGATGTAAAAAAAGACGTGACAGAATTAAAAAGAATGTTTTACGATATGCTGCAAAACCCAGCCGCAGTAAATGGAAACGGGAGCCACACTTATCAAAGCGATAAGTTGCTGGAAGATTATCATGGAGATCAAAATAAATCGGTGCTGTCTTCCGGACAGCCCGTTGTTCTGTCAAATAACGAGATTGATAATCACCAGGAAATTGAAGAATCATTAAGCATTATGGATGCTGAAAAAGACCTGATAGTAAAAGCGCTGAAAAAACATCGTGGAAAACGCAGGGACGCTTCATCAGATCTAGGAATCAGCGAAAGAACGCTTTACAGAAAGTTAAAAGAGTATAATATTAATGAATAGCGTGCACAAGTTAATTAGTTTACAAGTTGATTAGTTAATTGATTTACTGGTTAATTAGTTTACTGGTTAAGTAGTTAAATTGTCTGCCAGTCTTTTAATTCCTGGAATTCGTTTTTAATAATTCGTGTAATAAAATATGAAACTATCCCACATAAAATGTATTGCTGCTTTGAGCCTGCTTTTTTTTACAATGACTTTTGCAACCTGCAAGTACTCTACCAAAGACACCGCTCCTATTCCACCGGAGATAAAAACTTTCAGGGTTAATTATTTTGAAAATAAAGCACGCTATGTAAACCCGCAATTGACGCCGCAGATCACAGAAAAATTAAAACAGAAAATAATCGGACAAACAAGGCTCCGGCAAACAAATAATGATGATGCGCATTACGATATAAGCGGATACCTGACTGACTACAGTGTAACAACAACGGGTATATCCAATCAAAATGCAAGTACCAACAGGCTAAACGTAACGTTTCATTTGATTTTTAAAAATTCACTGGATGCAAAAAAAGATTTTGAAAGTGATGTAACCAGTAACTATGATTTTTCTGCGCAGCTTACGTTGCCACAGGCAGAGGCGCAATTGGGAGATGAAATTGTGAAGAATATTACAGACGCTATTTTTAATAAAATATTTTCTAACTGGTAGTTATCATTTAAAAATAACTGATGAATGTAGAACTTAACCGGGCGGATTCTTCTTTCAATGATTTATCAATGGAAATAGATTCGCTTGAAAAAAATACAGAAGCATTTCCGTATAGCTCTTATGCAAGGTATTTATTGCTCTTGCAATATAAAAAAAACGGGCACAGCGATTTTGAAAAGGCAGCAAAAAAAACAGCGCTCTATTTTAATAACACCCAATGGCTGCAGCTTCAATTGTCACAGCCAGAAAATGATGCACGCAAAAGTTCTCATGATAGTTATTCTGAAACCAATCATTTCGCTGTATTAACCGAAGAACAAATTGAAAGTGAAAACAAAAGCGACAACAATCCTTACCGCGAGCCGGAAGATTTTTTAGCAGGGAACGAAACGCCACAGGACGAAGCACTAACTGTTTCAGAAAATATTATCGAAAGTGAAAATGGAAATGACGTTGAAAATGCGGCTGGCACTGATGAAATAATTTTTGCCGAAGTATTACATGGTGCGGAAGAACAAGCCATTGATACCAACATAAATGCCAATATCAATGATGAAGAAAATTTTGTAGTTGATGCAGCGTTAGCAATCATTGATACGCAAAGCACCGATGATGAAAAAACGTCTCAAAATACTTTCGAAATTATTGAAAATACTGAGGTGAACGATTTCGAACAACGGGATACAGAGATCACGGAACAACCGGCTCATCCGCAGCAGGAGAATTATAAAGAAGATGAAATTATTGCCAATGCTGAACCGTTCATAATTCCCCCGATAGTAACCTTAGAAAATGGGCCAGGCAGTGACGATGTGATTGCATTTGAGCCTTTGCATACGGTTGATTACTTTGCATCCCAGGGAATAAAAATTACCGATGAAGCATTTACTAATGACAAACTTGGCACGCAAATGAAAAGCTTTACGGAATGGCTTAGAAGCATGAAGAAGCTGCATCCAGGCAATCTTCCGCAGCAAAGTTCATTGGCTGAAAATATAATTCAAAGTGCTGCAGAAACATCAAACATTGATACGGAAGTGCTTACAGAAGCCATGGCAGAAGTACTGATAAAGCAAGATAAGCGTGAAAAAGCTATTGAAATGTATAACAAATTAAGTTTGATTAATCCTGCTAAAAGCGCTTACTTTGCAGCCAAAATTGAAAGTATAAAATCAATCTGACATGTTAGTAGTTTTCGGAATCATTATTATTGTTGCTTCGATCATCCTGGGGCTTATCATACTTATTCAAAATCCAAAAGGTGGTGGCCTTTCTTCTTCTTTTGGTGGCCTGGGAAATCAGCTTATGGGCGTAAAGCAAACAACAGATGTACTTGAAAAAGGTACCTGGTTATTCGCAGCGATTATCGGCGTATTATGCATCACCTCTGCCCTCTTTATTCCGAAAACGGGTGGAAATTCCAGCCGCGATAATTTAATAAACGAAGCTCCTGTAGGTACGCCTGTTCAGCCGCAAAATAATGCAACGCAAATGCCGGGAACCGTACAACCGCAGCCGCAGACGCCTCCTTCTTCTAAATAATTATTTTAAAAATAAATTGCCTTACCGGCACACGATAATTAAAACCCTGTCTCAAAAAGCCAGGGTTTTATATTTTTTGATTGAGATGATTTTTTTAATTCAGAAGATTGTATAAATTATTAATGTCTTACGAAATAAAAGTTATTTAGCCTGCTAAAGATGGAAGATGAAAACTAAGAAAATTATACTCCTGCTATTCGGCCTGGTTATAATAATTGCTGCCTATTGTGCATGGCAATTATTTGGGCCGGCAGTTACCCCTCCTGAAAGTAAGTTCTTTTATGTACATACAGGTGCAGGGTATTTGCAGGTAAAGAATGATCTCAAGAGGGACAATATTATCAAGGGCGATTTCTGGCTGGATAAAGTTGCCAGGTATGGTGGCTACGATAAGAATGTAAAGCCCGGAAAATATAAGATTAGCGAGGGCATGAGTATTGTTAGCCTTATAAGAATGTTGCGTGCCGGCAGGCAGCAGCCGGTGAACCTGGTAATTACCAAGTTGAGAACCAAAGAAGACCTGGCAAGAAAGATTGGAAACGGTTTTGAAACAGATTCTATTTCCGTAATCAAATTTTTAAATAGCAATGATTCGTTGCTGCAGTTTGATGTTGATACTAACAGTATGATGACAATGGTAATTCCTAACACATACACTTTTAGGTGGAATACAAACCTGGAAAAGATTTTGAAAACGTTATATAATGAAGATCAAAAATTCTGGAGCACTAAACGGTTACAGGAAGCGCAACGAATAGGGATTTCGCCTAAAGAGGTGTATACCCTTGCATCTATCGTAGAAGAGGAAACGAATAAGCAGGATGATAAAGGAAAAATTGCAAGTGTGTACTTGAACAGGAAGCGTAAAGGGATGAGGCTTGCGGCTGACCCGACGATAAAGTTTGCGATGAAAAATTTTGAATTAAAAAGAATCTATACAAAGTACCTGAGTTATCCTTCGCCGTACAATACCTATTTAAATGCCGGGTTGCCGCCAGGGCCAATATGCACACCTTCCATGAAAACTATTGATGCTGTGCTGAACATGCCGGAAACAGATTATTTATTTTTTGTTGCACGCTCCGATTTTTCGGGCTATTCTGATTTCGCAACAACTTACCAGGAGCATTTAATTTATGCAAAAGCGTACCAGCAAGCGCTTGATAGCTTAATAAGATCGAAAGAGGAAAATCAATAAATTTATTAATAACCATTTTTCATATTTAAAAATGGATTTTTGTAAAATATGTTTTTAATCAATTAAGCTTTGATAAAAATCGCACGTATATTTTTGAACATACATCCTGTTGAATACTTAAAACGGAAAAGTAAACATTGGGTGCCGCCCGGCTTTCATGGATTTTCAGTATATGAAGTAGTAAAAAGTTTTGCAAAGGGATTTAGTATCCCTCATCTTACAGAGAGAGCTGCCGCCATTTCATATAACTTTATTATGTCGGTGCCGCCTACATGTCTTTTTCTTTTCACACTTATTCCGAATCTTCCATTCATTTCCAAACGCTCGCTAAAGATTCAATTGCACAGTTTGATAATGGATATTATTCCCTCACATACTTACAATAAGAGCGTGATACAGTTTGTTGATGAAATTGTTAACGGCTCTAAGATCGGGCTGATCTCTTTCACTTTTTTACTATCGCTTTTTTTTGCTTCTAATGCAGTTATCGGCGTAATGCGGTCGTTCAACAAAGATTATATCGGCTTTAAAAAAGTAAAAGGACTTAAAAAAAGATGGAATGCAATAAAGCTGACAATGCTGCTTTTCAGTTTGCTGTTGGTCTTTCTTGTATTGTTACTAATACAAAATAATATTTTGGGTTTGCTCGGTATAAAAAATAAAACAACAATGCAACTTATACTTTATGCAAAATGGATTTTTATAGTCGCTCTGATATTTTACACTTATGGATTCATTTATAAATATGCGCCTTCCACAATGAAAAGATGGAAGCTTGTTTCACCCGGCGCTGTAATTGCGACCTGCCTCAGCATTATTGCCACTATTGGTTTTTCTCTTTTTGTAAATAGTTTCGGCCGCTACAATATATTGTACGGTTCTATTGGCACTATCATGGTAATTATGATCATGATCTTTATCAATTCACTTGCTGTGCTTATAGGTTTTGAGTTTAACCTTAGCATAAATACACTGAAAACAGTGGAAGAAAGTGGCCAAAGCAAAAAAGAGTTAGAGGCGAGGGCAGAAAAAAAAGTCTGAAACTCTTATTTGTGGCCAGTCAATATTCAAAATTATATTCCCGCATAAGCAATGGCAGAAGGGTTTTATAAAATTTTTATAAGAAGTTTTACTAACATCGGCGTCTCAATTTCATTTTGAAGCGAAGCCGGTTGAATTTTTGATTTTTATAATGAACAGCGTTTTTGCGCTTTGCCTATTTCAAAGTAATTTTGCAACGCTTTTTTTAATTAAAAATTTACTGAAAATATGGCCTACGATTTAATAGTATTAGGAAGCGGACCGGGTGGTTACCCTGCTGCAATAAGAGCATCTCAATTAGGAAAAAAAGTTGCAATAGTAGAGCGTGAAAGCCTTGGTGGTATTTGTCTTAACTGGGGTTGTATCCCTACAAAAGCTTTATTGAAAAGCGCCCAGGTTTACGAATATGCCAAACATGCGGCAGACTATGGCATTGAAATAAACGATCCAAAACAAAACTTTGGAAATGTAATAAAGAGAAGCCGTGGTGTGGCTGATAAAATGAATAAAGGCGTTACCTTTTTAATGAAGAAAAATAAGATAGATGTGGTGATGGGAGATGGGAAATTGATTGCGCCCGGTAAACTGGAAGTGACGGGAGCTGATAACAAAAAGCAAGTTCTTGAAGCAAAAAATATAGTGATTGCAACAGGAGCAAGAGCAAGAGAATTGCCTGCTTTGAAGATTGATGGTAAAAAAATAGTTGGCTACAGGGATGCCATGAATTTACCAACACAGCCCAAATCCATGATAGTTGTGGGTTCCGGCGCTATAGGCACAGAGTTCGCTTATTTTTATAACAGCATGGGCACGAAGGTTACCATTGTGGAATTTTTACCAAGAATAGTTCCTGTTGAAGATGAAGATATTTCAAAAGAGCTTGAAAAGAATTTCAAAAAACAGGGTATTACTATTATGGTAAATAGTGAAGTGATGAGTGTAGATACAAGTGGCGATGGTGTAAAAGCAAAAATAAAAACGGCAGATGGCGAAGTAACGCTTGACGCTGATATTCTTCTGAGTGCGGTTGGCATTACTGCTAATTTAGAAAATATTGGCCTGGAAGAACTAGGGATCAAAACTGATAAGGGAAAAATACTTGTAGATGCCAACCAGCAAACTAACGTGCCCGGTATTTATGCAATAGGCGATTGCACGCCCAACCAGGCTTTGGCGCATAAAGCTACCAAAGAAGGCATAAACGCTGCAGAACATCTTGCCGGAGAAAAGCCTGAACCCATTGATTATTTAAATGTTCCGGGTTGTACGT
>JALYYM010000025.1 GCA_030946565.1 Bacteroidota bacterium
AGATATTGTTGCAACTCTGCATCAGTTTTTATAAGCACATCCCGCACTTTACTTCCCTGGTTTGGGCCTACCACACCGGCGGCTTCCAACTGATCCATCAATCTACCGGCACGATTGTATCCCAACTTCATTTTCCGCTGGAGCAATGAAGTGCTTCCACTCTGGCTCATTACAATAAGCTTTGCGGCATCTTCAAAAAGGGGATCGCGATCATTTACATCAAAATCTTTGTTTTCAAATTCCTTTTCATCCACATACTCAGGCAACATAAATGCCTGCGCATAACCTTGCTGCTCGCCGATAAAATCTGTAACCTTATCTACTTCAGGTGTATCTACAAAAGCGCATTGCAAGCGTGTCAGCTCCCCGTTATAACTGATAAGCATATCACCCTTTCCAATTAATTGTTCGGCGCCGCCAATATCAAGAATGGTGCGGCTATCTATTTTGCTGCTCACCTTAAAGGCAATGCGTGCAGGAAAATTTGCCTTAATAGTACCGGTGATAATATTTACGGAAGGCCGCTGTGTGGCGATGATAAGATGAATACCTACAGCTCTTGCAAGCTGTGCCAGGCGGGCAATTGGCATTTCGACTTCTTTGCCAGCGGTCATTATAAGATCAGCGAACTCATCTATTACCAGCACAATAAAAGGCAGATATTGATGGCCTTTTTCTGGATTTAATTTCCTGCTTACAAATTTTTCGTTGTACTCTTTTATGTTCCTTGTCCCAGCTTCTTTTAGCAGGTCGTAGCGATTATCCATTTCAATACAAAGCGCATTCAGTGTATGGATTACTTTTTTAGTATCTGTAATAATTGCATCTTCTTCCCCAGGCAATTTTGCCAGGAAATGTTTTTCTATACTTTGATAAATACTTAACTCTACTTTCTTAGGATCAATTAAGACAAACTTTAATTGAGACGGATGTTTTTTATACAACAAAGAAACAAGTATTGCATTTAAGCCAACAGATTTACCTTGCCCGGTAGCACCTGCCATCAATAAATGCGGCATAGTCGTAAGGTCAACTATAAAATTTTCATTGTCTATTTTTTTACCAATCGCAATTGGCAGAGAAAAATGATTCTTCTGAAATTTATCCGAATTCAAGAGGGTCTTCATACTCACAACCGTCTTCTTCACATTGGGCACTTCAATACCAATGGTGCCCTTGCCAGGAATGGGTGCAATAATGCGTATGCCAAGTGCAGCAAGGCTTAGCGCTATATCATCTTCAAGATTTTTTATGCGTGATATGCGTACACCAGGAGCCGGTACTATTTCATATAAGGTAACGGTTGGCCCAACAGTCGCTGATATTTTTTGAATTTCAATATCATAATTTTTCAGCGTATTAATAATTTGATTTTTATTCGTTTCAAGTTCTGTTACATCCTGCACTATTTTTTCACTGCCATGGGCTTCCAATAAATCCAGGCCTGGAAATTTATAACTCCTGAGATCAAGAATGGGATCATAAGGCTGACGTATATTCGGCTTTACAACCGCAGCTTTTTCCGTTTCATCTTCCTTAATTTCAGGAACAGTTTTTACCTCCAGCATCAAGCCGTTCCCGGCGCTTTTCGCCCTCGTTTCCGTACCTGTTTCATTTATCGTTGGCTTAATTAGAATGATATTTTTTTCTTCGCGTAATTGATTTTCTTCCATTCTTTCAAAAACCTGGAAATCATGATTTACGCCGTTATCTTCCTTTAAAGGATTTGTAGTAAGAGGAGAAATAGGACTATTCAAACCCAATATTTTTTCCTCCGCTTTCTCTTCAGATGTTTCAAGCATTTCTTCAACCTTGCTCTTTCCAGGTAAGCTATCAAAACGATCATTCCGATTTTGAAAATTAAACGATGGATTGAAACGCCAGATAATATAACTGAACATCGCTGCTAATAAAAGTGCGGCCGTACCTACCCTGCCGATCACTTGTTGCAGCCAACCACTTGCCATATCACCCGCAACACCACCCCAGGGAAAGGGATGCCCCTTCATTAAAAATGATGCCGAAACACTTATCACCAGCAGGCCTACGATAACATAACGAATGTTCCGGCTGAGCGAAAATTTCTTTTTGGGAGAAAACAAATTAATCCCTGCTACAAAGAAGAAAGTGCAGAATAAATATGAAGCGATACCAAAGCCCGACCGGAAAAAAAGATCAGAAAAATAAGCACCACCGGTGCCTAACAGGTTAGCCATTGGTTCAGCATGACTTGGTAATAATATTTTAGCTCCTTTAAAAACTTTGGACTGATCTTCCTGCCAGGTAAACAGGTAGGAAGTAAAACTTACAAAAAGCAGGAACGCAATTAATATAAGCAGCGTACCTGCTATCTTATGTGAGCGTTCATCTTTAAGTAATTTTTTTACCTCAACTTTTTCCTCAATATCAGCTTTCATTTTTGAAGACGGAGTGCTTTTATTTTTTTTATTCTTCCTGGTATTTGCCATTTGCTGCAAAGATAATAAATGGTTAAACGGATGTATTGTTTAATTCAACAATGAAAAATTACACTGGAATTTTTCATGATGCGAATCATGCAAAAAATTAAGTAAAGTGAAAACGGGCTCCTAAGAATTGCTGTTAATTTTTCTGAAAGCTCCAATAAATAAAAATACCCATCCAAGAATAAAGCACAAACCGCCAATGGGTGTAATGGCGCCAATCCAATCATAGCCTGGCTTTACGGCTGCCTTAATATAGGTAAGCATATATAGGGATCCGCTGAAAACAATTATCCCAATTATGAATAATATGCCGGACCAACGGATGAATTTATTTTTAAAATCCTTGTATAAAATTCCTGCTATCATCAATGCAAAGACATGATAAAACTGGTAGCGAACCCCTGTTTCAAATATGCTTACGGCATAATCAGAAATTGATTCTTTAAGAGAGTGAGCGGCAAAGGCTCCGAAGATTACAGATAATGCCCCGATAAGTGCGGCAGTTTTTAAAAATCCTTTATGCATATTGGTTACGGTATTCTAAATTATTTATGATGTTGATTAATAACAGTCATAGCTTCGTTCCGGTAAATGTTCTTTAAAACATTAAGAAAGAACACCCGAAAGCGAATCTTCGTCAAGGCTGCCACAATCAAGAATGTATCGTGCCTTGTTGTAAAACGGCTCCCGTTCCTTTAATTTCTTTTCTATAAAAAACAAAAGCTCAGATGGATTTACATTTTTTAATAAAGGCCGCTTATCAATTTTAGGTGTTACATTTTTTAAAATTCTCTCCGGTGTTGCCCTGAGATATACAACATTGCCTTCTGCATTCATCCATTCTAAATTATCACCAAAGCAGGGAGTACCGCCACCACAGGAAAGAATAAAATTATTTTTTGCCGCAAATTTCTTTAAATGATATCGTTCCAGTTCCCGGAATTTTTCCTCGCCTTCTTTTTGAAATATTTCAGCAACAGTCATCTTAAAACTCTTCTCAACTTCTGCATCGAGATCAAAAAAACTCAATGCGTTTTTCGCCGCCCAAATGCGTCCCCAGTGCGTTTTACCGCTTCCCATAAAACCGATAAGAAAAATTCTTTGCACTAATACCTGTTTATCTGTAAGCAATAAAATATAAGCATTTAGATAAGGGTAACTAATTTAAGCATTGTTTCTTTTTCAAATAGCATTGAAGTGAATTCTTTGCAATCCTGAAGATCCTCTAAAGTCATTCTTGGGTAACCTTCTAATACCGTTTCATCATCATCCGCAGCAAAGTACAAAGCTCATTATTGATTGAACAGTAATACGGGTGCCTTTTATAGTTTGTCGCCCACCACAAATCTCAGAGTTTGAAATGATGTTTTTAAATAAGTGATGTTCCAATATAAAAATGTAAGCTAAAATTCATTACCGTTGGCTTAAGCCAACGGTAATGAATAAAACTATTTAAACGCATTCAGCCCCGTAACATCCATTCCCGTTATGAGTAAATGAACATCATGCGTACCTTCATAAGTGATCACGCTTTCAATATTCATCATGTGGCGCATTATAGGGTATTCTCCGGTGATGCCCATCCCTCCCAGCATTTGCCTTGCCTCACGGGTAATGTTAGCCGCAGTTTCACAAGAGTTTCTTTTAGCCATACTTACTTGTTGTGGTGTTGCTTTTCCTTCATTCATCAAAACACCGAGCCGCCAATTCAATAATTGTGCCTTTGTAATTTCAGTTATCATCTCAGCCAATTTTTTTTGCTGCAACTGAAAGCTTCCTATGGGCCTGTCGAATTGAATTCTTTCTTTTGAATATCTTAAAGCAGTATCATAACAATCCATTGCAGCACCGATAGTTCCCCAGGCAATACCATATCGTGCTTTAGTAAGGCAACTCAAAGGGCCTTTAAGCCCCTTTATATTTGGTAAAATATTTTCTTTAGGAACTTTCACATTATCAAAAACCAACTCACCCGTAGCGCTTGCACGAAGGCTCCATTTGCTATGCGTTGTTGGGGTAGTAAAACCTTCCATGCCGCGTTCAAGAATCATTCCTTGAATCTCACCGTTTTCATTTTTTGCCCACACAACAGCAACCTGTGAAAAAGGCGCATTGCTGATCCACATCTTACTTCCATTTAAAATCACATTGTCACCATCTTCTTTAAAGTTACTTAGCATACCACTAGGGTCACTGCCGTGATCAGGTTCAGTAAGGCCAAAACAACCAAGCCATTCACCGCTTGCAAGTTTCGGTAGAAATTTCTTCCTTTGCTCCTCGGTTCCATAAGCATAAATCGGAAACATCACTAACGATCCCTGCACACTCGCAGTTGATCTTACGCCACTATCGCCTCTTTCAAGTTCCTGCATCATGAGTCCGTATGAAATATAATCAAGGCCGCCGCCGCCATATTTTTCCGGAATAGTCGGGCCAAAACATCCGAGGCCTCCAAGTTGTTTTACAATTTGTTCAGGGAATTCTGCTCTTTGTGCATAGTCTTCTATGATGGGAGAAATCTCTTTTTTTACATAATTCCTAACGCTTTCCCTGATCAGCTTTTGTTCTTCCGTGAGGAGCTCATCTACATTAAAATAATCAGGTGATTGAAAAAGATCTTGTGCCATTTATGTTTTTAATTATTTAATTCGTAGAATTAGCGGCTAAAGGTAACTCATCATTTCTTTTTGATATTGCATTGCAACTGCCCGGGCTTCTTCTGCAAAATTCTCACCATTGCCTGCATAAATTATAGCACGGGAAGCATTTACCAAAAGCCCATAATCTTTATTGAGGCCATGCCGTGAAACTTCTTCCAGGCTTCCTCCCTGCGCTCCCACACCGGGAATAAGTAAAAAGTTATCAGGAACAATTTTTCTTATAGATGATAGTTCAGTTGCTTTTGTAGCACCTACAACAAACATCAGGTTATCTTTATTTCCCCATTCACTCACCTTCTTTATAATGGTCTCGTAAACATACTTGCCTTCTATTTCCAATTGCTCAAAATCTTCGCTGCCTTTGTTGCTGGTGAGCCCTAAAACTATTGTCCATTTATTTTCATAATCGAGAAAAGGCTGTATGCTATCCGCCCCCATATAAGGCGCTACAGTTATGGCGTCAAAATTTAATTTTTCAAAAAAAGCTTTTGCATACTGGGCAGATGTATTGCCGATGTCTCCACGTTTGGCGTCTGCAATTTTAAAATGACTGGATGAAATATAGTTTACAGTTTGCTCCATTGCCTCCCACCCTTCCACGCCCTCTGCTTCATAAAACGCGGTATTTATTTTATAACCAACACATAAATCTTTTGTTGCGTCAATGATCTGCCTGTTAAATTCAAACAAGGCATTTTTATGTGACATAAGATGAGCTGGAATTTTTTCCATACTCGTATCGAGGCCAACACAGAGGTAAGATTTTTTTATTTTTATCTGGTCAATAAGTTGTTGCCGGTTCATGAATATATTTTAATCTTTTAATCGCTTTTGCATTTCCACAGCAATTGAATGAGAGTCAGCATCGGTGCGTGAAAGCAGTTGCTCTATAATACTTTCTCTTGTTTCTGATTCATGATTCTGGCTTAACTTAAAAACATTTTCAACAGAGGTGACTTCAATTATAAATCCTACAATAGCCTTCACCAGCCTGTCAACATATTCCTTTGGCAATTTATTAAAGGCAGCCTCGCTTTCTGTCCCTTCATATTTATCTGTGATTTCTTCAATTATTTTTTTTGTTCCATCCTCATCCGTAAATTTTATTTTTCCTTTGGCCTGCACATCAATGTAATTCCAGGTGGAGGCTACTTCTTTTTTCTGGTACCATGAAGCACTCACGTAGCAATGAGGGCCATTAAATATCACCAGCACATTTTCATTTTGTAAAAATGCTTTATGATGATCCGTATTTTTCATTATATGGCCGGTTAGAA